>NZ_CALNWV010000001.1:0-249726 GCF_940793045.1 Neisseria sp. Marseille-Q2251 | reverse complement strand
GCAGGGTTCAAGATGAGTTGAACCACCGGCCAAGAAAAACACTTGGCTACGAAACGCCAAGTGTTTTATTCTTGAATCTGTTCAAACCACTGATACACTAGTGTTGCACTTGAAATCCGAATCCAAGAACCTTTTGTTTGAAATGTGAAACTTATTTCAACGGAGTCATATTCATCACTTCCATCAGGAAGTTGGTAAACGCCGGATTGGAAGGTTTGTTGCCCATATTTTTCCAACGTTGCTGCCAACCGCGCAAAGCGTTTTGGATATACAGCTTGGATTGTTCGGTATTGATTTCGCCTCGTTGGCTGTCAACGGCAGAACGCAGATAAACCTCATATACGCTATCATCCACGACATTACGACCGACAAGCTGAATGCGGAACTTGTTCAGATATTGCGCAGCTTGAACTTTAGTCATTTTTCCTTGGCTGACCTGATAGCTCAAACGCGTTGCCTCATCGCGGATTTTTGAAACATCACTCCAATGCGAAGAAGCCAAACTGAATGCTGCAGGTTTTTCAGCCTTAGTCGCTTTAACGTTAGGCTTAACATTAGTCGGACGGACAGGCACTTCTTGCAAACTTGGGACATAAATGGTCTCACAACCGGCAAGTGCCGCCAACGCAAATAAGATGGGGATATATTTTTTCATGTCTACCATTATAATCAGGATTATCCAGATAACCAAATTCTATATCAATCTGACTTTTTCTGTTAACTGAATTACAACAACTTTCGTCTTACATTCCAATCTTTACACGATATGACGCCTTAAATTCATTTTTGTACCACACCAAAACGCGAAACCACAAAAAAAGACCGCCAAAGCGGTCTTTTTTATCACTTATTTTCTCTCAACTCTATTATGCCAAATCGGCAAACAGAGGCGTAGAAAGATAGCGTTCGCCATAAGAAGGCAGCAGCACGACAATCAGTTTGCCTTCGTTTTCAGGTTGTTTGGCGAGCTGCAACGCACTCCATACTGCCGCACCGGAAGAAATACCGACCAAAATACCTTCTTTTTCCGCCATCGCACGGGCAGTTTCAAATGCCGCTTCGTTCGGGACTTGGGAAATGCTGTCATATACCTTGGTATTCAACACGGTAGGGATAAAGCCGGCACCAATACCTTGAATCGGGTGCGGACCTTTTTCACCACCGCTCAACACCGGAGAAGCTTCGGGCTCGACGGCAACGACTTTGACTTCGGGTTTGTATTTTTTCAACACTTCGCCCACGCCGGTAACCGTACCACCCGTACCGACACCCGCCACAAAAATATCAACTTTACCGTCGGTATCGCGCCAAATTTCTTCGGCGGTCGTTTCGCGGTGGATTTGCGGGTTCGCCTCGTTATCGAATTGGCGCGGCATGAAATAAGTATCGGGATGCTCGTCCACCAAGGCTTGTGCTTTTGCAATCGCCCCTGCCATACCTTCGGACGCGGGTGTCAAAATCAATTCAGCACCGAACGCACGAAGCAGCATTTTGCGTTCTTTACTCATGCTTTCAGGCATCGTGATTGCCAGCTTGTAGCCGCGCGCCGCGCACACCATTGCCAAACCGATACCCGTATTACCGCTGGTCGCTTCCACAATTACGGTATCCTTACCGATTTTGCCCGCTTTTTCGGCGGCTTCAACCATCGCTTCGGCGATGCGGTCTTTCACGCTGCTGCCGGGATTGAAAAATTCCAGTTTGACGGCGATTTCGGCTTTCAAACCTTCAGTCAGACGGTTTAATTTGACCAACGGGGTGTTGCCGATCAGCTCGGTAATGCTGCTTGCAATCTTCATTTTCTACTCCAGATTTTGATGTGATATGACCTGTATATTAAAGACAGGTCGTCTGAAAAACCAATATCGAATGTTTCTTTATTTATAACTTTTGGTTGTTTGGCTTGATGCGTCCTAATGAAGTCCGATTTCTCCGACTATCGCCCCCGTGACTAAAGTCTGCATGACCAAAGCCATCAGCCAGCCCAGTCTGAGTTGCGCTTTACTGAACACCGCCGGCGACTGCTTGGCAATACTTCTGCGGTGCAGATAAAAAACCGCCATCATGACAAACTGCAAAACAAACCAATAAACAGGCTTGAGCGCGTACAGTTTCAACAAAGCCGGAAACGTAAAAGCCAAAGAACGGCCCGGCATCAGAAAATACAATATCGCGGCAATCGACACAAAAGCCAAAGTCATCAATACATTGCTGACGGCAAACACACTCAAAAACGGATGCCGTAAATCCGCCTGCCAAAAATCAGTATCCGCCTGCTTTTTCCAATGAAAAGCAAAGAAAAACACGCTGGCAAAAGTCAGATAAAAATGCGGGACAAACAACGGGCCGACATGGGTAATCCCCCACATTCCCGGCAAAAGCTGCGATCCCAAAATCGACACACCCAGCCACAAAACAACCGAAGCCCAAAACCACTGGAACATTTCAGCGCGGAAAATCAATCCAAAAAACACCAGCCCATAAGCAACAACGGCGAGAAAATCCAAATTCGTCCAAATCATGAATACTGCAACTCGCCTTCAAATACCGTTTGAACAGGACCGGTCATCAAAACGTCCTCACCATGCGACCAAGTAATAAACAAATCCCCGCCCGGCAGCGAAACCTTCACAGGCACGCCTTCTGCCAGCAACCCCAAACGAACGCCCGCCACCACGGCCGCACAAGCCCCCGTACCGCAAGCCTGAGTTTCACCCACACCGCGTTCAAATACGCGCAAGCGGATAGATTCCCTATCGACAATCTGCATAAAGCCGACGTTGACACGTTCCGGAAACTGTTCGTGCGACTCAATCGCTTCACCCCAATGGTCCACGGGTGCAGTCTGTACATCCTCAACCACAATCACAGCATGAGGATTGCCCATATTTACACAACTGACCTGTACCGTCTCCAATCCGACCATCACCATATGCGTCAAAGCGTCATCCGCTTCGTCAGGAACCGGCACAAACGGGATTTCAGACGACGTAAAGCGCGGTTTGCCCATATTCACGGTAACCAAACCATTGTCCAACAGCTTGGGAATAATCACACCCTTAGCCGTTTCAACCAAAATTTCCTTTTTATCGGTCAAACCTTTATCCGCTACAAATCGGGCAAAACAGCGCGCACCGTTGCCACACTGCTCCACCTCGCTGCCGTCCGCATTAAAAATACGATAACGGAAATCCACTGCATCGGAAGAAGGCTTTTCCACCAACAGCAACTGATCGAAGCCCACCCCTCTAAAACGGTCGGACCATTCGGCAAGCGGCGCAGTCAGCGGATCAAAATCCTGCCCGATGCCATTTACCACCATAAAATCGTTGCCCAAACCGTGCATTTTGGTAAATTTCAAGGTTTTCATTGTTTTTCCAGAATTCGTTATCGATCAAATAGCAACCCAATACCCAAATCTTCTCAAATTTTGATAGCGTTACCCCATCATCGTAAGGTCGGTTTTACCGAAAACGCCCCTTTAATTTACAAAAAATCCATCTAAAGGGTCGTCTGAACAGCATTCTACACTATATATATGCTATATCGCAGATTTTCCCGATTTCATACCTCTGCCCTCATTATCCATATATCCTTAATTCCTCTTTCTCCCAGCTTTATCAAAACTAACGTCCTTTACTGTACAAAAACGATATAATTCAATAAGAAAAGTCCCCAACCGTAAGCTCTCCAACGAAAACCACGCCTTCCCGTTACCGCCTGCAATCAGGTTCATTTTCACTCCTACCCATAGCGAGGAAATGCCATGAAACACTCAATCCCCCTCATCCTTCTCACATCCACACTCTGCGCCTGCACCGCCGGCACACCCGGCATGTCCATCGGTTTAGGCATAGGAACAGGCGTTGGCCGCCATGTCGGACTGGGTACTTCCGTCAACATACCGATTGCCTTAGACAAAAATAAAACCGCCCCAAACAACACAGGCGGCATCAATATTATTGACGAACAAATCGTAACTTATTTCGATACACACGGCAATCCCAGCAACAGCGCTGTCAAAGGCGGCTACTACCGCCAGCTGAAAAACAAACGCGGCGATCAATATACCGTACAAGATTTTTACAGCGACAACAGCCGGAAGCGGACAGACCCCTTTATTTTAAGCCGCAACCAACTGATGCAATTCCGCGCTACACCAAACGACGGCTCACTCACTACATACGCCTATAACGGCGCCGTAATGCAACACCAAGAGTTCCGCAACGGCAAGCTCGTCAGTGCAAAATATTAGACAGAATAGTGCCCTGACAGACCAACCGCACCTGCTGCCATTTACGCCTATTGATTTCCGACACAACTATTCACAAAATAAATACTTTTAACATTCAAATATTTGTAACATTACTACCCTTCATCTGAAAAATACTATTGACACTTTTTTTTCAGACGATATAATGCACCCCTATTCCCCGATAGCTCAGTCGGTAGAGCGACGGACTGTTAATCCGCAGGTCCCTGGTTCGAGCCCAGGTCGGGGAGCCAAATTTTAAAAGCCTGAACACAATGTTCAGGCTTTTTTGTTTACTGACTCTACTTTAACTTCTTCAGCATTCTTCTTCGGTACTTCCCCAATCCAAACATCCTTGTACTTGTATTCCATACACACTAAACATGAATAGAAACTTGGATGCCCTCAATAGCCTAATAAATAGATATTAAATGAAGCACACCCTGAGCACTCACATGAATAAAAACATTATTTTTTCTAAATACATATATTGATGCATTCTTCCCACATTGCCAATCGTACTTTTCAGCAAAATTTAGCCAGTCATCAATACTTGAGAATTCTGAAAACAAATCATTTAAAACTACGGATTTGGCATCTCTGTTCTCGAAATTTATCTGCATACAGATTATTTTTTTATTTTCTAACAAGAACATTATATTTTCATAAGTATCTAAAAATATTTTTGACTTTTTAGAAGTCCTCATAGGGTTTAATACAAAACCCTTGATCTCTTGGCAAATATCTTCTTGATCATCCCCTACATGAAGCTTACCAACCCTTCCGCTTTCAACAATATCACTAACTAAATACA
This sequence comes from Neisseria sp. Marseille-Q2251, assembly GCF_940793045.1. Classification (NCBI taxonomy): domain Bacteria; kingdom Pseudomonadati; phylum Pseudomonadota; class Betaproteobacteria; order Neisseriales; family Neisseriaceae; genus Neisseria; species Neisseria sp. Marseille-Q2251. Next base: position 244,660 of record NZ_CALNWV010000001.1, on the reverse strand, counting down.
GTTCACATCGATTCATCACCACTTCCTCACGCATAAATTTAGTCTGATACCCACTAAAACTTTTTAATCGACAACCTTATCTATATCGATATCAGAAATTTTCAATTCTTCTAATAAACCCAGGTCGTCTGAAATTTTTCAGACGACCTTTTTACAGTCTTTTGTGTGTATCAAACAATACATATAAAATTTATTAAACAGGGGTATATCTAGGCAAAGAATTTATCTCCGTAGCCATCCATTCCTTGGATGTGATTAACCTTGTCAACTCAACGGGCAGAAATTCCAAATACTCCAACTTCAAATCATTAGCTTTTTGTCGAAATTTTTCCGAAACAATCAAAGAACATTTAGTCTCATGTTTAATATCAAATAAATCGTAATCACAATTCTCCAAAATGCTCATTTTGAGTAATTCATCAACTCCATAAATCTGCTCATATTCGCATTCTTTTAGGTTTACAACATCTTCTAGTTCTAACTTATCTGTTGTCATCGCATAATAAGCTGGATTTGATATGATATTTCTTGTTTTTCCGTTCATATATTTTACAGGCTTTATTTGTAAAATATTTGTCTTCATTCCATCCAAACACCGCATAAATTCTTCAGTAATGATATAAGTGTATTCAGATAAGCTACGTACTGGATAGTCATATTCCCTTAAATTAGAGACCAAAATAAGATTATCAGGAAGTATAATTTTTTTACGCTTCCGTGTTATCCCAGCATACCAAGGAAGAGAACCATATTCCACTTTAAAATCGTTCAGTTGAAAGGCTGGGAGAAACTCCTCCGGCAGTAGATAATTGTTGTAAAAACCAACCCTGCATGGGATATTGTGACTGATAGTCAGATAATAAAATTTCATCATTGAAAATCCTAAGTAAATTTTCCCAGATATTGATTTGGCAAACATGGGACAGACAGTCTGCTTTTCTCATTCATTTCTAAAAATCCCTTATATTGCTAACTAAATACGGTTCGCCTTGATTCATCACCACTTCCTTGCGCACAAATTTGGTCCGTTACCCACTAACCTTTTTAATCGGCAACCTTATCCATACCGATATCAGAAATTTTCAATTTTTTTAATAAACCCAGGTCGTCTGAAATTTTTCAGACGACCTTTTTGCTTCTTTACTTCGACCAGCCGCCGCCCAATGCCTTATACAGCGACACCAGCATCTGCGCCCTTGCCAGTCGCGCCGCAATCAGGTTTTCCTGCACTTGGTCTTCAGCGATATGGGCTTTGAGAGCGACATCCAGCGTTTTGTAGCCGTTGCGGAACATTTTTTCCGTATCGGTCGCGTAGCGAGCCGCCTGATGGTGGGCTGTTTGCAGCAGTTCGGTTTGGCGGCTTAGCGATTCCACGCCTTGATATGCGCTGTCCACTTCGCCCAGCGCGGTCAGGAGCCGTTTGTCGTATTCCAACAATGCCGTCTGAAGGCGCGCGTCGGCGGCTTTGATATTGGCTTTGATGCGGCCGTTGGTGAACAGCGGCGTCTGTATGCCCACCGACAGCAAACTTGCCCAGCCGGTCAGCGAACGGTCGCCGTCCACACCGATGCGCCCACCCTGCCCCATAAAGCTGATGGTGAAGCGCGGCAGCAAATCGGCTTTGGCACTGGCGAATTTGGCGGCATAGGCATTGACTTGAGCCGCCTGCGCGCGCAGGTCGGGGCGGCGCTCCAGCAAACCTTGCGGCGTTTGCCCGCTTGGTGCGGAGGGTTGGTTCGCCAACGCATCGACAGACGATTCTGGCAGTGTAAACGTCTGCGGCACGTTGCCAGTCAACACGGCGATACTGCGCACATAAGCGGCGTATTCCGCCCCTATCGTAGCGCGTTTGGCTTCCGCCGAGGTCAGTTGCACTTTCGCCTCGTTCACTTCATAGCCGCTGACATGTCCCGCCTTAAACCGCCCTTCGATATAGCGCACCATCCGCCGCAAGGTGGCAACGGTTTGGTCGGCGGTTTTCAGACGGCCTTGCGCCGCACGCGCCTTAAAATAATTGTCGCCAATATCGCCCGCCACCAGCATTTGCGCGCCATATGCCAGCTCTTGTTGTCCGAGTGCGGCATAACGGGCGGCATCGGCATCGCTGCGTTTCTTGCCGAAAATATCGGGCTCCCACGAAGCGGTCAGTCCGCCGTACATGCTGGTGCCTGTGGACTCGATGGTATCGCCGTTTAAAGACGAGGCCTGCGGATAACGCGAGAGCAACGCCCTAGCATTACTGTCGAGCGGGTTATCCATTTTGCTGTAATTCGCCCCCACCTTGCCGCTCAGTCCGACGGTCGGCCCCAAATCGGCACGCGCCGCCCCCGCCACGGCACGGGCTTCGTTCAGACGGCTGACGGCGATTTTCACATCATGCCCCTGCGCCAAACCCTGAGCGATTAACCCGCTTAACACCGGATCGTTCCACTGCTGCCACCACGCCCCGATGTCCGTACTGCCCTTTGCCGCCGCATCTTGCGTAAATGTTTCAGGCAATTCAACTCGACTGTTTAACGGAACTTCTGTGTTTTTACAGCCTGCAAGCGCCAAGACTGCGGCAATACACAATAAATGGATTTGATTGAATTTCATCGTATTTTCCTTTTTGAAAAGGTTTTAGCGTTCCGTGTTGGCGAAATTTGTTTCGCTCGTTTTCAGCGTGCGCAGCTTCTTGACAGGACGACCTTTCAGAAGATTTTTTGCGAAACCTAGGAACCTGAATGTAAGCCTGCGGCTTACTGCCCTCTCCCTAACCCTCTCCCACGGGGAGAGGGGACAAATTGGTTGAAAATCCGAAAATGAGGCATTAGATTTTCTTTCGAAAAAGATGGGTATCAAAAAAGCCTTGGGACTTGGTGGCTAGACAAACCGTACCCTATCGAAGCTAACGCCTATAATAAATAGTCCGTATCAAGCATGGCAAGTTCACAGGATTTGCGCCCGGTTTCACGATGTAAAGCCTATATTCATGATAAACAGCAGGACAAAACCCATCGACAAGGTCGTCTGAAATCCAATTTCGCTTTTCAGACGACCTTGTGCCGTAAATTAATTCTGCAAATACAATGTCGCTTACCGCACAACAGCTTTTCCTACCGTTACGCCTTCTATACATCTTTCTCATGACAAGAATGCTACAATTGGCATATTTTTACCTCTATCGGACAGGTGTTTTATGCAGTATTTCTGCCTACTCATCCCCATCCTCATTGGCTATTTTCTTGACGAAATGACCGTCGGCGTCATTTTCGGCTCTATTTTATGGTTGTTTGCGCGGGAACTCGGCAAACCGCGTCAGGAAGAACATGATGCAAAACTGCAAAATCTGGAAAAAGAAATCGAGTTGCTGAAACTGCGTTTGACGGCTTTGGAACATGAAACCGTTCATGATAAAGCAGAAGTCGGTCAGGCACGGAAACTGCGTGCTGTTTTGTCCGAACATGCCGACGATATTCAGACGACCTCTGCGCCGCTTCATGAGAAGGTTGAACCTTTGGCAACGGCGGACAATACGCCCGCCGAGCCGCACGTCGAACCGGTTGCCGCACCCTCTTTTGCTACACCTGTTCCCACTGTTTCCGCTGAACCTTCCGTACAGCCCGAACCTGCCCTATACGCAGACAGCGTCGAAACGCCTATCCAAGTTTCTGCTATTCAAGAGGACGAACGCAAACAAGACGCGCCTGTCCTGCAAACATCGTCTGAAAATGAAGCGCAGATGTCGTCTGAAAATATCGCTGAAACCGCAGACGCAAAATCCAGTGAAACCGTTATCCGCAAGGAAGAAGGTTTCGATTTCAAATTCTCCGAAAATCCGATTGTTGCTTGGTTCCTGCGCGGCAATCCGCTGCTGAAAACCGGTATCGTGGTGTTGTTCCTCGGCTTGGCGTTCCTCTTGCGCTATGCCTCCGAGCGGATTTATGTACCGGTGGAAATGCGTTACCTGACCGTGGCAGGCGCAGGTCTGGCGGCAGTCATCGGCGGCTGGAAGCTGCAAAGCCGAAAACGCGAATACGGCTTGGTGTTGCAGGGCTTCGGCGTGGCGGTAATGTATCTGACTTCTTTGGCGGCGTTGAAACTGCATCCGCTCTTGCCCGCGCCGATCGTGTTCGTACTGATGGTGGCGATGGTTGTATTGATGGCGTTGCTGGCAATCAGGCAAAACGCGCAGATTATGGCGCAGGTCGCCTTGGTCGGCGGTCTGGCGGCTCCCATCCTGACATCCGACGGCAGCGGCAATTATTTGGTGCTGTTTTCCTACCTTTCCCTGCTCAATGCCGGCGTAGCGGCGATTGCCTGGTTTAAGGCATGGCGGCCGCTGAACCTGACGGGTTTCGCCGGAACCTTCTCCATCGCCGCGTTGTGGGGTATGCAAAGCTATACGCCGCAGCATTTCGCCACCACCGAGCCTTTCCTGATTTACCACTGGCTGCTCTACACCTTCATTGCCTATCTGTTCGCCCGCCGCAAGCTGACGGAAAACCGCGAAGACACGCTCGCGCCCGTTGCCGACAATGCGACGCTGGAAGAAATTTGGAACAGCCTCTACTCCCACGGTCTGCGCGTCCACGTCCTCGACCATACTTTATTGTTCGGCACGATGGCGGCAGCGTTCGGGCTGCAATACCGCATGGTGGAACACTGGCCGTCTGCGGACGCATTCTCTGCTCTGGGCTTCGCCGCCGTTTACGGGCTTGCCGCGCTGATGCTGAAACGGCAACAGGGTTTGTATATCCTGCGTCAGGCGTTTTTTGCCCTGTCGCTGCTGTTCCTCACGCTCGCCGTTCCGCTTTACTTTGAACGCGGCAACACCGTCATCCTGTGGACGGTAGAATCCGCGCTCGTGTATTTCTTCGGACTGCGCCAACAGCGTCCGCATATGCGTTTGGGTGCGCTCGTCGTTTATCTGCTGGCGGCGCTGATCCAACTGAGCAGTTATCAGCCGGGAGAAAACACTATCCCGCAAGGTCAATGGTTCACCACCCTGCTGACCCTGTTCGGCGGCGCGGCAATTTACCTGCAATGGCATCTCTACCGCCGTAAAGGCTCGGCACACTGGGAACACACGCTTCAAAATGCAACCCTCTGCGCCGCCCTGCTCTACACATCCATCCTGCCTTTACTGTTTTTCGCGGAACGCGGCAGCATCATCGTTTTCTCTATTTTGGTGGCGGCTTGGGCGTTCTGCCGGGGCAAAGGCAAGTCGGACGTGTTCAGCACATTCGCCTTGGGCAATGCAATCTTTATTCTGATCTTCCAAGCCTCGATTAATGATGAACCCTACGGCTTTTTAACACACTGGCACCTTTTCGCCGCTGCGCCGCTGCTGTTTGCCGCCGCCTATGCGCTGCAATATTCGCGCGTCCAAACCGAAGTCTCGGAAAGCCAAGACACACAAGACCAACCCCTCCCATTCTCACGGATTGCAGGCTGGGCTATCCTCGTTATCGCCCTGATGTTGGGCGGCTTTGCCACCTACACCCAATGGACGGGCGAAGAAACCCTGTTTATCGAGCTTTGGGCATTGCCGATATTCACCACCTTGCTGCTGCTTGCCAACCGTTTAAACTGGAAAGAGCTTTTTCAGACGACCTTGGCATTCATGCCTTTGTTTGCGCTGCACTTCATCGGCTATCACCTCGAACACCTATGGATGGCCGCCGCAGCCCTCCCGCTTGCCGCCGCCACCGTGTTGAATTTCGTCATCCTGAATAACCACCGAATCAATGCGCCTATCGACTTGCACAAACTCAACATCATCATGCTCGGCATCCTTTGGTCGCTTTGGTCGGGAATGTATGTCGGCGATCGTCTCGACGGCGTTTGGTCGCAGCTCTCGTGGCTTGCCGTACCGCTGATCATGTGGATCGTCCTCCATACGCAGCGGCAGCGCGGCTTTTTCAGACGACATCAAGCCGCCTATCAGCATTTCGCCCTGCCGATAGCCGCCCTTGCCGCCGCAAGTTGGATGATATGGACGAACTTCTCCACTCCGTTCCAACCCGCGCCGTTGCCGTATATCCCGCTACTTAACCCGCTGGAACTCGCCTGCGCCGGAATGCTGTGGTTTGCTCTGAAGTCCCTGCCCGAAGCCCTGCCTTTGGAATACCGCCGCGTGAACGCGCCCGGCGTCGCCGCCCTCGCATTCATGGTTATCAGCGCGGGCGTGATGCGCCTATGGCATTTCTACGACGGCATCACTTGGCGCCTCGACATCATGCTCCAATCCTTCGGCCTGCAAGCCAGCCTCTCCGTCGTCTGGGCAGTTACCGCCATCATCCTGATGGTGTACGGCAACCGACGCAAACTGCGCCCCTTCTGGATAACCGGCGCGGCGCTGATGGCCGTCGTCGTCGTCAAGCTCTTCCTCATCGAGCTTGCCAACAGCGGCGGCATCGCCCGCATCGCCTCCTTCATCATCGTCGGAATATTGCTACTCTTGGTCGGCTGGTTCGCACCCGTTCCGCCCAAAGCGGTGGAAAACGAAGAGGACAAAGCATAGTCCAGTCCCAAAGAAAAGGTCGTCTGAAAACCGACAGCAAGTTTTGCTAAAATATTTTCAGACGACCTTCAGGCATCCCGAATCCAACCCGACATTGCAGAAAATCCGACCACTTTTGTCAGGCCTGCTTCAATCTAAGCGTGCTTTACCGATTATTGATGGATTAAAATACACATACAAAATGAAACGGTCTAAAGAGGAGATTAAAAATGCCCAACCGCAGCGAACTTCCGTTGATTTATTCCTGTTCCGGATGTTCTGACGTAGCGCAACTTGCCAACAATACCGCCGTAGCACTCGATCACGCCGGCGAATTTGAAATGTCGTGCATTTCCGGCGTAGGAGGCAAAGTCGCACCTTTAGTACGCAAAGCGCAGTCCGGCCGGCCGATGCTGGTCATCGACGGCTGCCATCTGCATTGCGCCAAGTCGTGTTTGGAAAACGTAGGCGTCGAGATTTCAGAAGAACACCACGTCAAACTCTATGACTTGGGCTACAAAAAGCGTTTTGGCAAAAGCTATGACGAAGCGGCGGTAGAAGAAGTCTATCAATATGTCTTAACTAAAAAACACGATGTGTTAAGCAACTAGCCACCTTTCCCCCAAGCAATCCGTTTGCAAAACCTTCGACACAAACCCGAATGGATGACAACCGTTTCAAAACAAAGGTTGTCTGAAAACCGATAGCAAGTCTCGCTAAAGCGTTTTCAGACGACCTTTTTTGGCAGGGAGAACGTTACCGCCCGATTGCCAACTTGTTCAATATCTTGAAGGGGAAAACAATTGCTGCTTAGACGGTACAGCGGCCTACAGGTTTCAACTTCATGCTCAATATTATAAAATCCATCACCTTCCCAACATCCGCACCGCCCCATGAACTACGCCCTAGATGCCCTATGGTGGAAACTCGCCACCCCGTCCGTCCGCGACCTCGCCACCCTGTTGACTGCCCCGCCGCTTTGGCAAAGCGGTTGCGAATTGAGTGTGCGCGCTCTATTGGGCGAACGCGGCTTCCGCTATCTTTTGGATTTGGACGGTAATCCCGCCCCGCTCGACGACTATCTCGCCGAACATGCTCCCTTCGGCAACCGACTCGGCATCTACGCCGAGCGCCTGCTCGCATTTTGGTTCGCCCACGCGCCGCATACCGAATTGCACGCCTGCAACCTACCCGTGTTTTCAGACGACCTCACGCAAGGCGCCGCCGATTTCATCGCCTCCATCAACGGCAAACCCTACCATATCGAACTGACCTGCAAATATTACGGCAGCGACAGCGGCAAATCTACAGACCTGTGCGGACTCAATTCCAAAGACACCCTCGCCGCCAAAGTCGCCAAACTGCCCCGCCAACTCGCCCTGCTTCAATCCCTCGAAGGCAGCGAAACCCTGCGGCAAAACCGTCTCCCCGACGCGCCGCAACCCGCTTCCGTCATACGCGGCATCGGCTTTTTCCCCGCTGGCGCAAATTCCGCCGAAGCCCCGCTGAACCCATACTGCTGGTGTGGCGTCTTTATCCGAGACTGGTCGGCATATCCGACCCACGACGGCGCACGCTACCACTTCATCGACCGCATGGCATACCTCGCCCCCGCCCGCGTCGCCGAAGCGCAGACCCTGTCAGACCATGCTGTCCGCCAAATCGAAAGCGGTTTAATCGCCAAACTCGAATTGCGTCCCGACGGCTTTTGGCATGAAATCGAACGCATCATGAAGGTCGTCTGAAACCCGATTCAGGGTTTTCAGACGACCTTTCCAGTATAATCCAAGCCTTTCCCCCGATTGCGAACCCACCATGACCCCGATCCAACTCGACCATACCTCCAAAGTGCTGGCTGAAATGCTGACCTTCAAACAGCCTGCCGATGCCGTTCTGTCCGGCTACTTCCGCGAACACAAAAAACTCGGCAGGCAAGACCGCCACGAAATTGCCGAAACCGCCTTCGCCGCCCTGCGCCATTATCAAAAAATCAGTGCCGTCCTGCGCCGTCCGCACGCCCAGCCGCGCAAAGCCGCGCTTGCCGCACTCGTCCTCGGCAGAAGCACCAACATCAGCCAAATCAAAGACCTGCTCGACGAAGAAGAAACCGAGTTTCTCAGCGGCCTCAAAGCGCGCAAAACCGAATTTTCAGACGACCTCCATACCGCCGCCGAATTGCCGCAATGGCTGGTGGAGCAACTGCAAAAACATTTCAGCGACGAAGAAATCCTCGCCTTCGGCCGCAGCATTAACCAAGCCGCGCCGCTCGACATCCGCATCAACACGCTCAAAGGCAGACGCGACAAAGTGCTGACCCTGCTTCAAGCCGAAAGCCCCGATGCGGAAGCCACGCCCTATTCCCCTTGGGGCATCCGCCTGAAAAACAAAATCGCCCTCAACAAACACGAATTGTTTTTAGACGGCACGCTTGAAGTCCAAGACGAAGGCAGCCAGCTCCTCGCCCTGCTCGTCGGTGCCAAACGCGGCGAAATCATCGTCGATTTCTGCGCAGGCGCAGGCGGCAAAACCTTAGCCGTCGGCGCGCAAATGGCAAACAAAGGTAGAATCTACGCCTTCGACATCGCCGAAAAACGCCTTGCCAACCTCAAGCCCCGCATGACCCGTGCCGGACTGACCAACATCCACCCCGAACGCATCAGCAGCGAACACGACAGCCGCATCGCCCGACTCACCGGCAAAGCCGACCGCGTCCTGGTCGATGCCCCCTGCTCAGGCTTAGGCACGCTGCGCCGCAATCCCGACCTCAAATACCGCCAGTCGCCCGAAACCGTCGCCAAACTTTTGGAGCAGCAACACAGCATCCTCGATGCCGCCGCCAAACTGGTCAAGCCGCAAGGCAGGCTGGTTTACGCCACTTGCAGCGTGTTGCCCGAAGAAAACGAAATGCAGGTCGAACGCTTTTTGGAAGAACACCCGGAATACGAACTCCTCGACTGCGCCGAGCTGCTCGCCGGTTTGAAAATCGATTTAAACACCGGCAAATACCTGCGCCTCGATTCGGCAAAACACCAAACCGACGGATTCTTCGCCGCCGTTTTGCAACGCAAAGAATAAATGTTCAAACAAGGCGTAAATATATAGTGGATTAACTAAATCAGGACAAGGCGACGAAGCCGCAGACAGTACAGATAGTACGGAACCGATTCACTTGGTGCTTCAGCACCTTAGAGAATCGTTCTCTTTGAGCTAAGGCGAGGCAACGCCGTACTGGTTTAAAGTTAATCCACTATACGAAAGGTCGTCTGAAAACCTGATACTAGGTTTTCAGACGACCTTTTTAGCGCAGATTAAAGCGAATTTAATCGGGCAATACCCGTTTGCCGAAATCCTCGAACGATAAAGAAGAGAACAGGCAAAACACCCCGTTCCCTAAAATCCAAGCATACAAAAAAGGTCGTCTGAAAATTCAGACGACCTTTTGCGTTGTTGAAACTTAAGCCAAAGAAGCGTTTACAAACGCGGTCAATTGACCTTTTGCCAAAGCGCCGACTTTGGTGGCGACGTTTTCGCCGTTTTTGAACACCATCAGCGTCGGGATGCCGCGTACGCCGAATTTGGCGGGAGTGGCTTCGTTGTCGTCGATGTTGAGTTTGACGACTTTCAGACGACCTTCAAATTCGGCGGCGATGTCGTCCAAGATCGGAGCGATCATTTTGCAAGGGCCGCACCAAGGTGCCCAGAAGTCCAGCAATACGGGAACGTCGGATTTCAAAACGTCTTGTTCGAAATTTGCATCGGTGGTGTGGATAATCAGTTCGCTGCTCATGAGTTTTTCCTTTTTGTGTCAAATTGAATCAGATGTTGTGCAGGATAGGGCTTGGGGCTGAAAATTTCAAGTGTCGCCAAAGTGTAATAGTTTTTTTGTAAGACCGCCATCGCGATTGGCTAATGTTTTTCAGACGACCTGCCCGACAGTTCAGCCTGCCCTAAAGCTCATCAGATGGCGCGTGTAATCGCTGGAAGGGTTGGCAAATACGGTTTCGCAGTCGCCTTCTTCAACGATTTTGCCGTCTTTCAACACCATCACTCGGTGCGACAGGGCGCGGATGACGGCGAGGTCGTGGCTGATGATGATGAGGCTGAGACCGTGTTGTTTTTGCAAATCGGCGAGCAGCTCCAGAATCTGTTGCTGCCATTGTACGTCGAGCGCGCTGGTGGGTTCGTCCAAAACGAGGATTTTCGGGCGGACGATGATGGCGCGGGCGATGGCGAGCCGCTGGCGTTGTCCGCCGGAAAAGGCGTGCGGATAGCGTTCGAGCGCGTCTTCGGGCAGTCCGACCTGCCGCAATACGTCTTGCACGCGCTGCCGCATTTCTGCGCGGGACAAATCGGGTTCGTGGACGCACAGGGCTTCGGAAACGATATTAAAGACGTTCATGCGCGGGTTGAATGCGCCGAAGGGGTCTTGAAACACCATTTGGATGTCGCGCCTCGATTCGCGCGTCCAAGCTTCGCCGTTGATTTTCAGACGACCTTCCGCATCGATAAGGTGCATCACGGCTTTTGCGAGCGTGGTTTTGCCGCAGCCGCTCTCGCCGATGATGCCCAGCGTTTCGCCCGCTTTCAAATCGAAGGAAACCGGCTCCAGCAGGGTTTTGCTGCGTTTTTTGAACCAGCCCGCCGTTTCTTTGACGGCAACGGAAAGCTGCTCCGCCTGCAAGACGGTGGCGGGCTTGTCCGCCAAAGGCACGACCTTGCGCGCAGCGACGGCATTCAACAGCATTTGCGTGTATTCGTGTTGCGGGCGGGCAAACACTTCCGCCGCTGCACCCGTTTCGACAATGCGTCCGCCGCGCATCACGGCGACGTCGTCTGCAAAGCGGCGGACAAGGTTCAGGTCGTGGGTGATGTAGAGCATGGTCATGTTGTGCGCCTGCTGCAAACGCGCCAACAAATCGAGAATCTGCGCCTGCACGGCGACATCCAAGGCAGTAGTCGGTTCGTCGGCAATCAGGAGCTTGGGTTCGGCGGCAACCGCCATCGCAATCATTGCCCGCTGCCGCTGTCCGCCGGAAAGCTGGAAGGGATAGGCAAAGGCTTTCTGCTCCGGCTCGCGGATACCGGTTTCCGCCAAGAGTTCGACCGCCCTCGCCCATGCCTGTTTTTTGTCCAAGCCCAGATGCAGGGTCAACACTTCGGCAATCTGCGCACCGACGCGCATCACGGGATTGAGCGCGGTCATCGGTTCTTGAAACACCATGCCGATTTCCTGCCCGCGCAGCTTTTGCAGGGCGCGTTCGGATTGGGTCAGCAAATCGTTGCCGTCGAATTTCAGACGACCTTCAAACGACACCAGCGGATTCAGCCGCATAATGCCCTGCGCCAACACGGTTTTACCGCTGCCGCTTTCGCCGACCAATGCCAGCTTCCTGCCGGTCTGTACGGTCAGGCTGACATCGTGCAGAACTTGCTTACCGGGGAAAAAGGCGTTCAGGTTTTCAATTTCAAGGATGGGTTTCGTCATGATATGGAGGTCGTCTGAAAACGGAAAACGGTTGGAATCAAATCGGCAATACTCGCCGCACGGGCAGAAATCTTTACGAAGCAATAAGCCATATCTGATGATGAACAAAAAACGCACCCAGCAAACATCGGCTTTCTACTTTTCAGACGACCTCTAATTCAAACCCGCAAACCGAGGTCGTCTGAACGCTGATTATCTCTGAAACTGCTCTTTCAACACCCGTTTCAACACTTTGCCCGTGGCGTTTTTCGGCAGTTCGTCTTTAAAGTAAATCTGTTTGGGGATTTTGAAATTCGCCAAATGTCCGCGCAAATGGGCGCGCACGTCGGCTTCGTTCAACGTTTCGCCGTCTTTGAGTTGGATAAAGGCGATGATTTCTTCGTCGGCGTACTGGTCTTTCACGCCGATGACGGTTGCGGCTTCGACGGCGTCAAGTTTGTAAATCGCCTCTTCGATTTCGCGCGGATAAACGTTTTGTCCTTTGGAAATAATCAGGTCTTTTTTTCGGTCGACGATAAAGATGAAGCCGTCTTCGTCTATCGTGACAAAATCGCCTGTTTTCAACCAGCCGTTGACGATGGCTTCGTCGGTGGCATCGCGCATATTCAGGTAGCCCTGCATGACCGAACCGCCTTTGACGATGAGTTCGCCCACTTCGCCCGTCGGCACTTCGACCAATTCGTCGTTGACGGCTTTGACTTCCAATCCGGGCAAGGCGATGCCGACGCTGCGGGCTTTCTGCCTTTCGGGCGTGTTGACGGCGACAACGGGCGAGCATTCGCTCAAACCGTAGCCTTCCAAAAGCTTGGCACGCGGGAACTTCGCTTTAAAATCAAGGATGGTTTGTTCCGCCAAAGGCGCGCCGCCGCTGATAAACAGACGGACGCGGTTGAACCATCTGAGATACCAAGGGATTTTCGCCTTGCTCATGGCAGTGTAAATCGCGGGCACGCCCAAAAACACGGTCGCACGTTTGAATAAAACCTGTTTCAAAACGTTGGAAAACGGGAAAACGGATTTCACCAAAATAATCGAACACGCCATATAAATCGGCAGCAACACCATGGCCGTCAGCGTAAAGCTGTGGAACATCGGCAGGAACACGACGAAGCGGTCGCGTTTGGTAATCTTAAAAATGCGCTCGATGCCCTCAAGGTTGGAAAACAGGTTGCCATAGCTGATCAACGCGCCTTTGGGATGGCCTGTCGTGCCGGAAGTGTAAATAATATGCGCCAAATCATCGATTTTCGGCTGGCGGTTCAAATCGGGGGTACCCGAAAAACGGCGCGCTTCTTCAAAACGAACATCGGCTTCGTCCGCCGCTTTCGCCTCGCCTATCCAAATGATTTTCTCGACGCGGGTCTGTTTTTTCAGCCCCTTCAATTCTTTCTGCAAACCTGCCGAAGCAAACATAAACCTTGCTTTGCAGTCGTTCAAAATATACGCGTATTCGTTGTTTTTCAAAAACGTATTCATCGGTACGGCAACCGCGCCGATGGCGGAGACGGCAAAATAAGCGCTGATAAATTCGGGCGAATTGGATACCGCCAAAGCGACTTTGTCGCCGAATTTGACGCCCATATTTTGCAGATATGCGGCTACGGCATCGACTTCTTGCTTGAGCGCGTGGTAGGTGGTTTTTTCTTTGTCGTTGAACACCGCAGTACCTTTGCCGTTTTTACGGCAGGCAGCGGCCAGCATTTCATAAAAGTTTGTGTTGTGTGTTTGATTCATTGAAATTCTTTAAAAATGAAGTGAGTAAAATATTATAGAGGTCGCACTTATAAACAGGTTTTTCACCCTGAAGACAAGCATCGACCTGGAAAGCCATCTATATAGCAGGAAAATGAGCTATCGGCTATTTTTATATTCATCCGCAATACGGAAAATCATCCCCTAGCGCGCACGTCAAACGCCTGACGCAAACCCTCGCCTATCATCACCAGCAAAAGCAGCATAACCGTCAGCGTACCGACGGTGGACAAACCTATCCACCAAGCGTCCAAGTTGTCCTTGCCCTGCGCCAAGAGCTCGCCCAAACTCGCCTGCGACGCGGGCACGCCCAAACCGAGGAAATCCAAGCTGGTCAGCGCAAGCACCGCGCCGGAGATGCGGAAAGGCAGAAACGCCAATACGGGCGTGAGGCTGTTGGGCAGGATGTGCCGCCACATAATCGCGCGGTTGCCCACGCCCATCGAACGCGCCGCCAAAACGTAATCCGCCTGACGGTTTTTCAAAAACTCGGCGCGGACGTAGTCCGACAGCCCCATCCAGCCGAACAGCGACAGCAACACCAGCAAAATCAACAAACTGGGATTAAAAAACGAAGACAAGATAATCAGCAAATAAAGCTCCGGCATCCCGCCCCAGATTTCGATAAAACGCTGCATAAAAAGGTCGGTCTTGCCGCCGAAATAACCCTGCACCGCACCGGTGATCACGCCGATCACGGTCGTTACCAAAGTCAGCGCAAGGGCAAACAACAGGGAATCGCGGAATCCGTAAACCAAACGCGCCAAGACATCGCGACCGCGGTCGTCCGTGCCGAGCAAGTGCCTTTCGGACGGACTTGCAGGGTCGGGCTGCGTGTCGAAATCATTGAGCGTATCGGCATCGTAGGGATTGGGCAGATAAACGGCGTAATTGCCGATTGACGTGATGTTGCCGCGTATCAGCGGGTCTAGGTAATCGGCAGGCGTATCGAAATCGCCGCCAAACACGGTTTCGTTGTATTCGTTTACCAGCGGAAAATAATATTCGCCCTGATAACGTATCCACAAGGGCTTGTCGTTGCTCCACAAAGGTGCAAGCAGCGCGACGGCGAACAAAACGGCTAAAACCCGCAACGCGAACCAGCCGCGTTTGTGTTGCTTGAATGCCTGCCAAGTGGAGTTTGAGGTGTGTGTTTTCATGGTTTGGAAAGGTTTATCAGTCATGATTCGGAAACATTTTTTCAGACGACCTATTTCTGTCCGCCGAAATGAATGCGCGGATCGACCCACGAATAAGAAATATCCGACACTAATTTCGCCAGCAAACCCATCAGTGTGAACACATACAGCGTCCCCATCACCACCGGATAATCGCGCTTCATCACCGCCTCGTAGGAAAGCAGACCCAGCCCGTCGAGCGAGAACAAGGTTTCAATCAGTAGGCTGCCGGTGAAAAACGCGCCGATAAAGGCTGCGGGAAAGCCGGTAATCAGCGGAATCATCGCGTTGCGGAAAACGTGTTTCCACAAAATCTGCTTTTCCGGCAGGCCCTTGGCGCGGGCGGTATAGACATATTGGCGGCGGATTTCTTCAAGGAACACGTTTTTCGTCAACACCGTCGTTACCGCCAGACTGCCCGCCACCGAAGCCGTAATCGGCAACGCCATGTGCCACAGATAATCCTTGATTTTGCCCGCCCACGACAGCGTGTCGAAATCATCGCCGACCAAACCGCCCTGCGGAAACCACGCAAAAAAGCTGCCGCCGCCGAACAACACCAGCAGCACCAAACCCAACACAAACGGCGGTATTGTATAACCGACCAGCACCACCATCCCCGTTACCGCATCAAAACGGCTGCCGTCGCGCACCGCCTTGGCAATGCCCAACGGAATACAAATCAGATAAGTCAGGAAAAACGTCCACAAGCCCAAACTCATCGACACCGGCATTTTCTGTTTGACCAGCTCGAACACGGTTTCATGATGGAAAAAACTCTTGCCCAAATCAAAACGGGCAAACCGCCACACCATATCCGCAAACCGCGTCAGCGGCGGCTTGTCAAAACCGTACAGCGCATTCAACGCCGCCAAATCTTCCGGACTGATGCGGTTGCCGTTTTTCATGATATTGCCCGCCGTCGCATTCGCCGTCTCGCCGCTGACCGCACCATGCGTCAACTGCTGCACCATCTGCTCCACCGGTCCGCCCGGCACGAATTGGATAACGGCAAAAGTAATCGCCAAAATCCCCAACAGCGTGGGGATTAGGAGTAATAGGCGGTGGAGGATGTAACGGTACATGCTTGGGGTATTCCTCTATTTGGGTTTTAAGGTCGTCTGAAAAGTACGGATTGCTTTCAGACGACCTATACTTTTGATACTTGTAAAAAATTTAACTGATAAGCCAGCTAATAAACCTATCCAGCAAATCTTTCTGATTATTGCCAGCCGCTTCGACCATTTCCAATGTCAAACTATCCGACCACACAATAAAATATCCGTAACGTCCTTTTTTGATAAGTGCACTGGCTTTCTTACCTGTATCTGTCAAACGGTAGAACTTACCGTCTATTTCCTGCAAGCCCGCATGACACAGTTTCGCATTGCATTCTTCCGTTGTTACTTCCCATTTTTCTGCCAGCTTAGCGACAGTCAATGTATCGTATTTTTTAGCAATTTCTGTATCTTGACTTTTCTGCGCTACTTGCTCTTTTTCTACTACGTCGACTGAAATCTTAACTTCATCGCTAATACGGATAATACGCTGCGCTTCGCTATAAGCATCTTGATAGACTTCTCCATCTTCACTACGCTTCAGCAAGATACCCATTTCATTATTATTTACTTGGCTGAATTCATATAAATTCAGGCTTGTAATAATGCAAGCATCTTCGCTGACGTAACATTTTGCATGAAGATTCGGACAATAGCTTGTACGAACATAATTTAAATTTTTCAACCAAGCTGCCTCTGATGGCTGCAATTCACTTTTACCATACTGAAAAATTGTGAGCTTTTCAGACGGCATTGAGCCGTAAATCATGGAACGCGTGCGTGCTGGAGCACACACCTTACGCATGGATTTTAGGTTTCATGCAGGCTACAGCTTGCTGCTGCGGCGGTATAAAAGTATTTTTAGTGATTTACCGTTTTTGGTATTTTTGCCCGACGGGGTTAAAAATACAGTTGCTACTCTTGCTGCATGATATTGGCAAGATTTAATTTAAATGTTTGTTGAATCTTGTTTACATCCTTAGCAAAAATATGATAGTCACTCGAAGAATAGATAGATTTTATTCTATCCAAATTAGTTTGTTGATAACATTTTTTCATTTCCGCGATGAAAAAATTATCTTTTCCTCTTTCATTGAGACAGTTATTTTCTAACAGATAGATTGCCCATGCTGTAAAAATAAATGTACTATCTTCCGGATATTCAGATAAATAAATTTCGAATTCAATTATAGAATATTCAGCTGCTTCAATTAATGTTATATCTAAATCTCTGACAAATTTTTCCGTTATATTTTTAAATAATTTCTTGAATTCTATATAATTTTTTATTTTTTCCATGATTCTATTTTCCTGTAAAAATATTTAATTGAATATTTGGATAGCGATTTCTAAACTCTAAAATAACATTGCTGCAAGATTGACAGGCCTTTAATTCTGTAAATAGATCAATTCTACCTGATACATTACGATTATTTCCGAGTTGCTGTGCTATAGTTTCAAGTAATTTATATTCTCCATTACAATCCGCACATCGATTTTCATGCGGTCTTTGTCTTCTAAAAGCTCTTTTACCCTATCGTTTAATTTTAGATAAGGGCTAATCAAATAAAGCCGTTCCTGTGCATTTTTAATTAACTCCTCCAAGTAATACGTTGTACCGCTGGTATTTAAAAATTTTGCCATTTTCTTCTTTCCTGCAATGTTTATTTGATTTATTCGCGGGCAGAGCCCACGCTACGCAGTTGCTTTATATTATTCTGACAGTTGAAACAATAGACTTCACTATCGTTTAGGTCGTCTGAAAATTGCTGCGACAAACTTTCAGACGACCTTCCTTATTTCTCCAAAGCCTCTTGCAGTTTCTTCTCAATCAAATCCGCATCAAACGATTTGGCAATCAGCTCGAAGCGCGAGTCGCGCCGCCATGAGACTTGGTTAGCGCCCCACTGCCCGTCCACCCAGTTGAGCCACACCCATGTGCCGAGCACTTGGAACACACCTTTGGCGCGGACGAGACCGTCTGTGAATTTGGGCAGGTCGTTGAAGAAGTTGGTCAATTTTTCGCCGTCAAAATCGCGTCCGGCGGGGAATGTGAAACCTTGCGACTGGAAGCCCATGGTGTTGTCCGGCAGGGCTTTGAGGCGGTAGCGTGATTTTTCGATGACGGGAATGTCGAGCCATTGGATGTTGAGTTGTGCGTTTTGGACTTCAACCACTTTGGCTTTGGGCGGGAACAGTTTTGCCGCTTTGTCGTGAAATTCGGCAAGCTGTTCGGGGGTACATAAATCGGTTTTGCTGGCGACCAATACGTCGCAGATGCCGATTTGGTCTTTATACAATGCCTGCTGCGCGTAATCGGGGTTGATGAACTGGCGCGGATCGACGACGGTAAAGACGGCGCCGATTTCCAAAAGGCTGTCCAGCGGTTTGGCTTTCAATTCGTCGATGACGCTGGCGGCATGCGCCAGTCCGCTTGCTTCAATCATCAGGCGGTCGGGCTTGGCGTCGCGCAGCATTTTCTGCACGGTTACGCCCATTTGCGGACCGGCGGTGCAACACAAACAGCCGCCGGCGATTTCTGCCACGGGGATGCCGTTGTCGCTCAGTACGGCGCCGTCAATACCGATTTCGCCAAACTCGTTGACGATGATGACCCATTTCTCGTTCGGGTCTTTCTGTTCCATCAGGCTTTTGAGCGCGGTGGTTTTGCCTGTTCCCAGAAAACCTGAAATCAGGTGGACTTTGGTTTTTTTCACTTCTGACATTTTTTACAGATTCCAGTTAAAACAACGTGTTCTTCTTTCAGCGCAAAGCCGCTTTCGGCAACACCTGCGCGCAGTGCAGCCCATTCGTGGCTCAGGGTTTGCTCGTCCGCCGTACCGCATTCGGTGCAGACCAAAATAAATGCGCTATGGTGCGCTTCGGCTTCTTCGTGGTCGTGGCAATGGTCGTCGCACTCGTGCTGCGCATGGCTGCACAAAATATAGCCGTTGACCGCCGCCACTTTGTGCAAAACGCCCTGCTCCGCCCAAAAATCAAGGGCGCGGTAGGCCGTCGGCGGCGCAACCACGCCCTCGCTTTGCTGCTGCATCTGCGACAAGACGTTGTAGGCTTTAATCACGCCGCTTTGCTGCAAAACGATATCGAGCACCTGCTCGCGCAAAGCGGTTACCTGTACGCCGTCACGGCGTGCCTGTTCGAGGATTTTTTGTTTGATTGCGTTTTTCATAAAGGCTTTCAGACGACCTTAAAATTCTGAACGGAGAGGATTACATTATAACGTGTTTATGTAAGATGCAGATATTCGGAGGTCGTCTGAAACCGAGCGCCACCGTTCAGACGACCCATCCCATCCAATCTGCCTATTTAAACCACGACTTAATCCGTGCAAACAAAGACATGCTTTGTTTTTCGAAACTCTCCGCCTGCGCAGGCACGGGCAGCGTATTGCGGATGACTTTCATACCGGCAAACGTTTGGGCGACGGGCATGATTTCGATGGAATTGACGTTCATGTGCGCCGGACGCTGATAAAGCCACAAAGCCGTATCCGCAATGTCTTGCGGCCGGATGGATTCGACGTTCTCATAAACCTTTTCCGCCCGCTCGTCATCACCCTTAAAGCGGACGTTGGAAAACTCGGTACCGCCGCACAAACCCGGCTCGATGTTGGTAACGCGGATGTTTTTATCCGCCAATTCCGCACGCAGGTTCATGCTGAACTGGCGCACAAACGCCTTGGTCGCACCGTACACGTTGCTGCCTTCATAAGCATAGCTGCCGGCAATTGAACCCAGATTCATGATATAGCCTTGTTTGCGCTCCGCCATTTGCGGCAGGATTTGACGCGTCAGGAAAGTCAAACCGACGATGTTCGTTTGAATCATGGTTTCCCAATCGCTGAAATCCGCCTTGTCCGCCGTTTCCAAACCCAAAGCCAATCCGGCGTTGTTGATCAGGCAATCGATTTCGGCAAAATTTTCAGGCAGGCTGTCGAGCGCGTTGCGTATCGACTCGGTACGCGAAACGTCCATTTCCAAAGGATAAAACCGCTCGCCCAATTCGGCCGCCAATGCCTGCAGTTTCTCGCCGCGCCGTGCCGCACCGATAACGGAATAACCGGCCTGTACAAACGTGCGGCACATCGCCTCGCCGAAACCGGCTGACGCGCCGGTAACCAAAATCGCCATAACTATTTCCTTTCTTTTCTCGTTTTGTAAACCCATTTCAGGTATGATTACGACTTTTCAGACGACCTCTTTGGATGTCGTCTGAAAAATATGAATAACAAAATACTATCACAGGACACCAAAGCCATGAATACCAAACTCTTCTCAGCGGCGCTGCTCGCTGCCCTGACCCTTGCCGCCTGCGGTGGCGGCGCACCCGCGCAACCCAAAGGTCCGATCTCCGAAGACCGTACCACCGCGTTCAAATCCATGATGCCCGAGTTCTCCAGCATGGGCAAAATGGTAAAAGGCGAAGAGCCTTACGACGTGGAAAAATTCAAGCAGGCTGCGGCAACTTTTGCCGAAACCAGCAAAAAACCTTTCACCTTCTTCCAATCTGACGACAAAGGCAACGGCCGCGCCCTGCCTGCGGTTTGGTCTGATGCGGCCAAATTCAAAGCCGAAGAAGACAAATTCGCCGCAGCCGTTGAAAAACTGAACGCCACCGCGCAAACCGGCAAGCTGGAAGAAATCAAAGCCGCTTACGGCGAAACCGGCGCAAGCTGCAAATCCTGCCACGACACCTTCCGCGCTCCGGAAGAATAAGCTGCTGCACTGACATACAAAAAGGTCGTCTGAAATCCGGTTTCAGACGACCTTTTTTTGATTTTTTAATGATTGCTGTGCTTAATAATCGGTTTCAACGGCAATCCAACCTGCGCGCAAACGCTTTCATGTTCCGTAAACGTCAAGTTTGACGGTTTGCCTGTCAGTTATCCTTGTTTTCACAAAAACGCTAAAAAGAAGACCCGCCGAATAATCGACGGGTTTTCGTATGTTGGCGGAGTAAGAGGGATTCGAACCCTCGATGCAGGTTGACCCCACATGCTTCCTTAGCAGGGAAGTGCCTTCAGCCTCTCAGCCATTACTCCTAAGGAAGTGCGTAATATACTGGTTTGACTCGGACGTGTCAAGCCGAGCCTGAGGGTATTTTTTAACCGTATGAAATCATTTGTATAAAATATAAAGAAGCGTGAAATTGTAGCCCGTATGCGGCGGCTGGTACAATTCATGCTTGCTTTCAGGATGTGATGAAAATGAATGATTTAATCGTATTGAACAAGCCTTATGGCGTGATTTGCCAGTTTTCGGCGCATGAAAAGTATGGCTGTTTGAAAGATTATGTGGCGCTGCCGGACTTTTATCCGGCGGGACGTTTGGATACGGACAGCGAGGGTTTGCTGCTGCTGACAAACGACGGGCGTTTGCAGGCGCGGATTGCGGATCCTAAGTTTAAACTGGAGAAAACTTATTGGGCGCAGGTGGAAGGTTCGCCTGACGAAGCGAAGCTGGATATGCTGCGGCGCGGTGTGGATTTGGGGGATTTTGTCACGCGTCCAGCAAAGGTTCGCGTGTTGGAAGCGGGCGAAGCGGATGTTTTATGGCCGCGCGTGCCGCCTATCCGCGTGCGCAAGTCCGTGCCTGATTTTTGGGTGGAAATTCGGATTTCGGAAGGGAAAAACCGACAGGTCAGGCGGATGACGGCTAAGGCGGGTTTTCCGTGCCTGCGTTTGGTCAGGGTGGCAATAGGTCGTCTGAACGTGTTTGATTTGGGCTTGGGGCTTGGGCAATGGACGTTTGCGCCGCATAAGCCTTGATGGATGGCTTTTTATTAAATTAATTGGCTGAAATTGATTGGCTGATAACAAAAAAGGTCGTCTGAAACCCCTGCAATACGGTTTTCAGACGACCTTTGTTATTGGATATTAATGATGCGTATGACCGATTTGGAAGGTCAGGGTGGTGTAGTTCGCCTGTTTTTGGCACACGCTTTGATCGGGGAAATCGGCTTTGTGTTCTACGCTGGCTTTCCAAAAGCCTTGACGCAGGGGGATGATGCTGACTTCGCCTTTGTCGTCCGTGGTATCGGAGAAGGCTTGGGCTTCGGTTTTGTGGGTTTTGCTGCGGTCGCTGGTGTCGAAACCGTCAAATGTGGCGGTAACGGTGGCGTTGGGCAGCGGCTCGCCGTTGAAAAGGACGCGGACTTTAAAGCGTTCGCCGACGTGGACGTTGGCGGGGTTGTCCAACGGAACGATTTCTAGATGTTGTCCGACTTGCTTGGTGATGACGGCGGTGTCCGCGCTTTCGTGTCCGACATTGACGATGTTTTTACCGAACATTCGGGTTTGTTCGCAATAGCTGGCGTCAGGCATTTCTTTGATGCTCGCCTGTTTCCAGCCTGCGCTGTTTTTAGACCAGAAGGTTGGTTGGTATTCTGCGGTAACGAGGTAGCTGCCGTCTTTGACAGGGAGTTTGCTGCGGTATTGGTAGTTGTACGTCCCTTTTTGAATCAGATTTTCTTTGCCTTTTTCGGTAATCAGCTGCATGGGCTTGCTGAAAATGTGCAGGCGGTCTTTGGCGATGGGTTCAAGTTCGGGGAACTCGCCGTAGCCCAATTCGGCTTGCAGGTATTCACCGCCGTGCGTATGGGCGGTTTCGACCCAGACGCGGTGTGCTTGGGCGGTTGTGCTGAACAGGAGTGCAGATGCGATAAACAATGCGGTTTTTTTCATGGGTTCTCCAAATGTATCGGGTAGAAATTTGATTGGTTATAATATAACAATTTTATTTATAACAAAACAGTTTCATAAAAAAAGGTCGTCTGAAAACAGGATTTCTGTTTTCAGACGACCTTTCGCTTAGCTGATGTTTAAGCGTTAACCGGCTTTAGAAGCAATCTAAGGTTTTCGTTTTTCACTTGCAACAGCAGATCGATATTGGGATGTTTGCCCGGATTGGCTTGCGCATCGGCAACATGTTCGGCAAACCAATCCAAACCCTGCGCTGCTGCTGCGGCATCGAGTTTGCCGCCGAAATTCAATGCCAAAGCGTTGTACAGTTTGAGCGAGCCTTGCTTGCCGGGTGCGTTGGGGATGTGATGGACGGCTTTGCCTTGTGCGTCGAGGATGTCGAGTCCGCTCAAATGACCGATGTCGGGCATGGCGGCGAGGTTGTCTTGGAAGCTCATGGTTGTCCTTTCTAACATGGGATTTTCAACGAAAAATACCTTGTATAGTGGATTAACTTTAAACCAGTACGGCGTTGCCTCGCCTTAGCTCAAATAGAACGATTCTCTAAGGTGCTGAAGCACCAAGTGAATCGGTTCCGTACTATCTGTACTGTCTGCAGCTTCGTCGCCTTGTCCTGATTTAAATTTAATCCACTATAAAAAGGTCGTCTGAAACCCATACATTCAGTTTCAGACGACCTCAAATCACGAATCAGCGTGTACCGAAAATCTTATCGCCCGCATCGCCCAAGCCGGGGATAATGTAGCCGTTTTCGTTCAGATGGCTGTCGAGGGCGGCGGTGTAGATGGTGACGTCGGGATGCGCTTCATTGACGGCTTTGACGCCTTCGGGCGCGGCAACGAGTACCAACGCTTTGATATTTTTGCAGCCTTTCGCCTTCAGCAAATCAATGGTGGCAACCATAGAGCCGCCGGTAGCGAGCATGGGGTCGATAATCAGCGCGGGACGTTCGTCCATGCTGTCCACGAATTTTTCAAAATAGGAAACGGGTTTAAGCGTTTCTTCGTCGCGCTGCAATCCGACCACGCTGATTTTGGCAGTCGGAATCAGGTCGAGCACGCCGTCGAGCATACCCAAACCGGCACGCAAAATCGGGACGACGGTCAAGGTTTTGCCCTTGATGCGGTCGCCTTCGATTTGACCGCACCAGCCGTCGATAATGTATTTTTCAATTTCAAAATCACGGCTGGCTTCGTAAGCCATCAGGCGCGCCAGCTCGGTAGTGAGGGTGCGGAATTTGTAAGTGCTGCAATCGGCCTCGCGCATGAGCGTGAGTTTGTGGCGGACAAGGGGGTGATTGATAACGGTTACGTTCATTTGGCAGGCCTCGGATTGTTTTTGAATGGGTGTGATTATACTTTTTTTTATAATGAAACAAAATAAAGGATACGCAACGGCGGCTTATTTTCTGCGATCTTCAGGCTTACGTTTCCCCAATGGTTTTGCCCCACTCTTCTATCTGGCGGTTTAAACCGCTCCCTACACCTTCACCCGACACCCCAACTTCGCGCTTTCATATACTTTCTTCCAGCAGTCCCAGCACTTGCGCCACTTGGCGCGGTTGCACCGCTGCGGGAGATTTACCTTGCAGCGCGTCATAAAGGTTTTCATAAAACGCCGCATAATTGCCGCTGACGCTTTCGATTTTTTTGCGGACGACCACACCGTCGATTTCCGTATGCAGGATGCCCCTTTCGTCTTCTGATTCACGGTTCCACGCTCCGACGGGTTGCACGCCGCCGAGCAGCAGGGCTTCTTGGTTGTCGGCATTTTGTTTGACGTATGAACCGCGTTTGCCGTGCAAAGTCATGAACGGCAAAGGCTCGCGGGCATATTTGCTTGCGGTCAGGGCGACTTTTTTGCCGTCGGCGTAATAAAGCGCGATATAGAAATTATCGTCGCTGACTGCTCCGTCATGCTGATAGCGCACGTCGGCATAAAGCTCGTCGGGCATCCCGAAAACATCGACCGCCATATCCATGAGGTGCGAACCCAAATCGTACACCAGCCCTACGCCCGCCTCGCCCGTTTCCTTCCAGCGTTTTTTGTTCAAGGCAGCCGCATAACGCTCGAAACGGAACTCCGCATCCACAATTTCGCCCAAAAGGTCGTCTGAAAGCAGCTTTTTGGCGGTCAGCGGCGCGCTGTCCCAACGGCGGTTTTGGTAAACGGTCAGCAATACGCCCTGCCGCTCGGCAAGTTCCGCCAGTTGCAAGGCTTGCGCCGCCGTGGCGCACAATGGTTTTTCCACCACCACATTTTTACCTGCACACAAAGCCTGAGCGGCAAAATCGAAATGCGTCTGGTTCGGCGTGGTCACGACCACCAAATCCACATCGTCGGTAAGCAATTCCTCAAACGAACGCACGGTCTGCGCCTGCGGCAGGACTGCCTGAGCTTTGTTGCCGCTGCGTTCAAACACGCGCACGACTTCATACCGCGCATCCGCACGCCAAAACGGCAGATGGAACACCTGTGCCGACATGCCGAACCCCGCCAATCCGATTTTGATTTTCCGCATAGCCAAACTCCTTTTCAGACGACCTCAAATTGCCGTATATCCGTTATAATACCGTACTTATTTCACACAGGCCGTCTGAAAACAAAGTTGAAACGGCCGCCTCCGTTTAAGGAAAACCATGAGAAAACCGCAACGCGGCTATGCCCGCCAAGACCGTGTCAAAGAACAAATCATGCGCGAACTGGCCGAGCTGGTCCGCACCGGACTGAAAGACCCGCGCGCAGGCTTCATCACCATCAACGAAGTCGAAGTTACCCGCGATTACAGCCACGCCACCGTGTTCTACACCGTCCTCGACGACAGCACCCGCGACATCACCGAAGAAGCCTTGGAACACGCCAAAGGTCACTTGCGCAGCGAATTGGCGAAACGCATCAAACTCTTCAAAACGCCCGAACTGCACTTCAAATACGACGAATCGCTCGAACGCGGCATGAGCATTTCCAGCCTCATCGACCAAGTAGCGGCGGAAAAGCCGGTGGAAGATTAAAGGTAAAGGTCGTCTGAAAACGCCGCAGTCAAAGCGCGAACCTGTTTTCAGACGACCTTTTGCAATCATTTCCCGCCCACACAACTGCCGCTTACCCTTCCCCACCATCATGACCGCCAAACCTGCCAAACGCCCCGTCAACGGCGTCCTCCTGCTCGACAAGCCCGAAGGACTTTCCAGCAACACCGCCCTGCAAAAAGCCCGCCGCCTCTACAACGCTGAAAAAGCGGGACATACCGGCGTACTCGATCCTTTGGCAACCGGACTTTTGCCCGTCTGCTTCGGCGAAGCGACCAAGTTCGCCCAATATCTGCTGGATGCCGATAAAGCCTACACCGCCACGCTGAAACTCGGCGAAGCCAGCAGCACCGGCGATGCAGAAGGCGAAATCATCGCCACTGCCCGCGCCGATATTTCCTTAGCCGAATTTCAGACGGCCTGCCAAGCTCTGACAGGCAACATCCGCCAAGTGCCGCCGATGTTTTCCGCCCTCAAACACGAAGGCAAACCGCTGTACGAATACGCCCGCAAAGGCATCGTCATCGAACGCAAACCGCGCGACATCACCATTTACGCCATTGATATTACCGAGTTTGACGCACCCAAAGCCGTCATCGACGTACGTTGCAGCAAAGGCACCTACATCCGCACCCTCAGCGAAGACATCGCCAAACACATCGGCACGTTCGCCCACCTGACCGCCCTGCGCCGCACCGAAACCGCCGGTTTCTCCATCCGCGAAAGCCACACGCTCGAAGCCTTGGCAGAATTAAACGAAACCGACCGCGACGCCCTACTCCTGCCCTGCGACGTTTTAGTGCGGCACTTCCCCAAAATCGAACTGAACGACCGCGCCGTAGCCATGCTCAAATGCGGCCAGCGCCCGCAGTTTACCGAGAACATCCCCGTCAATCAGCCCATCCGCGTTTACGACAGAAGCGGAACATTTATCGGCTTGGTGGAATACCAAAAAGAAATCAGCCGCCTCAAAGCCCTGCGGCTGATGAATACGGCGAAAGACTGAATGGTTTGATGATTCAGTGAAAATATAGGAAAGGTCGTCTGAAAAAGCGGGAAAACGGTTTTTCAGACGACCTTTTTTACAACCATGTTTTGATTGCCAGCCGGTCTAGGAAAGATAACGCAATGTAGCGTGGGCTTTGCCCACGAAGATGATGAGTAAAAGAGCTGGAGATAATAAGTAAAAAATCTGCCGAAACTTCCCCTATTATCCGCGGGCAAAGCCCACGCTACGGGTTTTAAGTAAACATAGTGTGATGAACACAAAACAGGTCGTCTGAAAACGTACAACTTCTGTTTCAGACGACCTCTTACCCATAAAAAACCGCAGGGATAAACCTGCGGTTTGCTGTTTTACAGTTTGCTGTCTTCGCTGTCGAGGAAGCTTCTGAGGCGGTCGCTGCGGGTTGGATGACGCAGTTTGCGCAGGGCTTTGGCTTCGATTTGACGGATACGTTCGCGGGTTACGTCAAACTGTTTGCCCACCTCTTCGAGCGTATGGTCAGTATTCATGTCGATACCGAAGCGCATACGCAGGACTTTGGCTTCGCGCGGGGTCAGGCTTTCGAGGATTTCTTTGGTGACTTCGTGCAGGCTGGTGTACATCGCGGCGTCTGCAGGGGCAACGTTGTTGGCGTCCTCGATGAAGTCGCCCAAGTGCGAATCGTCGTCGTCGCCGATCGGGGTTTCCATCGAAATCGGCTCTTTGGCGATTTTCATGATTTTGCGGATTTTGTCTTCCGGCATTTCCATCAACTCGGCAAGTTTGGCGGAATCGGGCTCTTCGCCGGTTTCTTGCAGATACTGGCGGGAGATGCGGTTCATCTTGTTGATGGTTTCAATCATGTGCACCGGAATACGGATGGTGCGCGCCTGGTCGGCAATCGAGCGGGTAATCGCCTGACGGATCCACCATGTCGCGTAGGTGGAGAATTTGTAGCCGCGGCGGTATTCGAACTTGTCGACCGCCTTCATCAAGCCGATATTGCCTTCCTGAATTAAATCAAGGAACTGCAAACCGCGGTTAGTGTATTTTTTGGCGATGGAAATCACCAGACGCAAGTTTGCCTGAATCATTTCCTGCTTGGCGGCTGCGGTTTCTTTTTCGCTCGACACCATGTTTTTGTTGATGTCTTTCAGCTCTTCAATGGAAATGCGGGTTTCTTTTTCCATGTTCGCCAACTCGGTTTGTTTTTCGAGGATGGCGTGGCGGAAGCGGTCGAGCGCGTCGCTCCAGACTCTGCCTTTGGCAACTTCTTCTTCCACCCATTTCAGGTTGGTGATTTCGGGCAGGAAGTTTTGGATGAAGTAGTCGCGTTCCATATGGGCGCGGTCAAGGCAGATGTCGCGGATTTCGCGTTCGAGCTTGCGGATGTTTTCGACACGGCTGCGCAAATTACCGCTGAGACTTTCGATTTGGCGGGTGGCGAAGCGGACTTCCAAAAGTTTGTTGGCGATGGCGTCGCGGTGTGCCAGATAATCGGGGTGGCGGCTGTCGTGTTTTTCCAGCTTTTTGATCATCTTGCCGTATTCGCTTTCGATGAAGGCGAAATGATCCAGCACTTTTTGCTTCAATTCGGCAAGATGGGCGGCGGACATGGCTTCGGAGTCGCTGCCGGAATCGTCGTCATCTTCGTCTTCATCCGCTTCATCTTCATCGCTGCTGCCCGAATCGTCGTCGTTTGACGCGCTTTCCAAGTGTCCCAAGCCCAATTCATTGAGCAACACTTCGTTCGGATCGATGATGGCTTCGACCACTTCGTCCACGCGGATTTCATCCTTGCGGATTTGCTCGATCAGGGCGAGGATTTCGGCAATGGAACCCGGACAGGCGGAAATCGCCTGCACCATGTTTTTCAGGGCGTTTTCGATTTTTTTGGCGATGATGATTTCGTCTTCGCGGGTCAGCAGGTCAACCTGCCCCATTTCGCGCATATACATACGCACGGGGTCGGTAGTTCTGCCAAACTCGGAGTCCGCGCTGGACAAGGCAGCTTCGGCCTCGGCAACGGCATCGTCGTCGGTTACGGCGGCAGCGTTGTCGCTCAACAAAATGTCTTCCGCATCAGGCGCTTGCTCGGTCACTTGGATGCCCAAGCCGGAAATCATGCTGACGATGTTGTCGATTTGATCCGCATCGGACATATCGTCGGGCAAGGCGTCGTTGATTTCGGAATAAGTGATGTAGCCGCGTTCCTTACCCATAATGATGAGCTGGCGCAGGCGGGCGCGCTGCTCTTCGAGGGTCAGCGGACGGTTGTCGTCCTGTTCTTGATAGTCTTCGTGATTTTGGTCTTTAGACATGGATTACTTTCTTGATCTGATGGTGTGCCGACGGTTTGCATGATGCACCTGAAGGCGGAACAGAGTGATAACCGATTTAAAGTCAATCTTTTGGGTTATCACTCTGAGGTCGTCTGAAAGCTCTTTGGAACGGGTGTTCTGCGGGATCATATTCGCAGCTTGGGAAAATGCTTTTCTGACGGCCTGAAGGTTGCTGGATTCGGCTGGGATTGCCGTTCGTTCAATTTTGCTTTGCCGTCAAAAGCGACAGCAAGAGTTTTTTTTCATTTTCATTCAAACCCGATTGCAGGCTTTTCTGCTTGAGGGTTTCGATTTGCTTGTATTTTAACTCGTTAAGGAGTTTCTTCATGCCGATTTGGAAGTTCTCGCGGTCTTCTTCGCCTCCGCCTTCCATTTCTTCAGAATAGAGTGTCGATTGGAAGATTTGGTTCACGGTTTCTTCATAAGGAGAACCGCGCATATACTCTAAAACCTGCGCGGTAGCAGGCACGGCGGCATGGCTTTTAATGGTTTCGGCGAGATTGGCAAGACAGGCGAAATCGCCGTCCAACGCCAAATAATCGGGCAGGTCTATATATGCAGCCCAATCCGGATTTATCAAGAGGCTGCGGATTTGCCGTTGCACCAGCGTCAGCATGACCGGCTGTTTGACGGAAATCGGAGGCAGTTTGTAGCTTTTTTGTTTGACGTGCCGCTTCGGCGCTTCCTGCCCCAGCAGTTGGGCGAGATTGTCGGGATCAATGCCGACCAGTTCGCTAAGCCGTTGTTTCAACAAATAAGCCAATGCCGGCGCGGTGATTTGCGCCAAAAGCGGCGAACTGGTTTTCACCAATTCCGCCTTACCTTCCTGCGTATTGAGATTGAGGTCGTCTGAAAGATGTTCCCAGAAATACTCCGACAAAGGCTTGCTTTGATTCAACAGCGCATCTTCAAATTGCGCTTTTCCATAGGCGCGGATGTAGCTGTCGGGGTCGTGTTCTTCCGGTAAGAACAAAAAATGTAGCGATTTATCGTCTTTCAACTGCGGCAACGCGTTTTCCAGCGCGCGCCAAGCCGCTTTCCGCCCCGCACTGTCGCCGTCGAAACAAAAATAAATACTGTCCGCCTGCCGCATCAGGATTTTGACGTGTTCCGCCGTCGTCGCCGTGCCCAAAGCCGCCACGCCGTAGCCCACGCCGAACTGCGCCAGCGCGACCACGTCCATATAGCCTTCGACCACCAAAATCCGCCCTGCTTCCTTGACCGCAGCACGTCCTTCATACAATCCGTAAAGGTTTTTCCCCTTGTCAAACAAAGGCGTATCGGGCGAATTCAAATATTTTGGCTTCGAGTCGTCCAACACCCTGCCGCCGAAACCGATTACCTGCCCGCGCGGATTGCGGATGGGGAACATAATCCGATGACGGAAGCGGTCATAATGCCGACCCTCGTTGTCAATCACCATCCCCGTATCCACCAACGCGGTATTCGGGTACGGTTGGAACACTTGCGCCAAAGGCTGCCAACCGTCGGGCGCGTAGCCCAAACCATAATGCGCAATGACTTCCGCGCTCAAGCCGCGCTTGTCCAAATAAGCCTTCGCCGCCGGATTGAATTTCAACTGTTGCGCGTAAAAATCCGCCGCTGCTGCCGTCGTTTCCTCCAGCGTCTGCTGTTTTTTCTTACGTTCGGCGCGGACTTCAGGATTATCGTTCTGCCCGCGCACTTTAGGCACGACCATGCCCACACGGTCAGCAAGAAACTGCACCGCCTCCGGAAACGACAGCCCCTGATGTTCCATCACAAAACCAATCGCCGAACCATGCGCCCCGCAACTGAAACAATGATAAAACTGCTTGGTCGGACTGACCGAAAACGACGGCGTCTTTTCCTTGTGGAACGGACAACAAGCCATATAGTTCGCCCCGCCCTTCTTCAGCGGAACCTGCTCGTCGATAATATCGACAATATCGACTTTGGCCAGAAGCTCGTCAATGAAATCGGATGGAATCATAGTTCGGCGGATGCGTATGGACGGGACAAACGTTTTCAGACGACCTTTGATCTTAAAGGTCGTCTGAAAACAGAATCTCAAATCGGGTTGGGAATAAGGTTCGTATTATAACGTGTATTCAGGATAAAAATAGCACTCTTACAAAACCGACTCCTTAGCTGACAGCTTATGCAACAGAAACCCTCGAGGTCGTCTGAAAATTCGTTTTCAGACGACCTCGGGCGCTTAAAATCTGTATTCTGCTTTGATGGTAAATTCGTTGCGTTTGTAGCGGTTCAGCCAGGACGAGCTTTTGTTGTCGGTGTGTTTTACGGTGAGGACGGGTACGAAGCCGCGGAGGAAAGGACGGTCAAATTTGATGTCCAACTGATAGGTGCGTTCGAAATCATGGCGGCGGGTTTCCAGCCAGGCATGGTAGTCCTGATAGGCTGTTTTACGCCAGATTGCCTGAAAGGTGGCGTCGATGCCGGATTCAAAACGCTTGTTGACACCCGCGCGCAGGCCGTGCCGACGGTAGGAATCCACTTTTTCGCGGCTGTTTTTGCGCAGGTAGTCGTAGCCGCCGAATACCAGCCAGTCTTTCGGCAGGGCGTAGATGGCGGTGGTGAACAGAAGCGTCTGCGGGCCGTTGAAATGTTTTAATTCGCCGCGGTAGCGGTCGTATTTGTGGTCGAACTGCACACCCAGCGAGGCTTGGTCGGAAAAGGTACGGCTGTATGCCGTGCTGATGCCGGCGCTGCTGTCGCGCAGTTTGCCGCCCGACCATTCGTATTGCACCTGCGGGCCGATACTGAAGGAATGGTCTTTGCTCTGAAAACTGTAAGCGGGGCTGACGTTGATATTGTGTTCGCCGTATTCTTTGTTGCCGGGATAGAGCCGGCCCCATGCGTAGCCGCCCAGTTGCAGACCGTGGTGGCCGTTGAGCGAAATGCGTCTGCTCAAGTTGGCTTCATATACCCACATCCGGTTTTTCAACGCATCGGGCGCGTAGGCGTCAAGCTGTTCGTTGCGGCAGGACAGCATTCCGTCGCCGTCCAGAATCGGCTGCCCGTTCGAATCGAAACCGCAGCTTGTCTGATTGCGGACGACCGTCGCGCCCGACGACTGGTTTAAGTTGGTGTCGTAACCCGCGCCGAACGAAACCGAGCCGCTCCACGCATCGCGTTTCTTCAAAGCGTCGGCAAACACTTTGATTTTCTCATTGACGGCGGGCACTTCGGGAATATCGATGCCGTCGAACAATGCCGCTGATTCTTTGTTTTGTTTGTCTATAAACAGCAGCCGCGCCAAATCCAGGCGGCCGCGCAGAAATTCGGGATTTTTGCGATAAAGCTCGCGGTATTTCGCCAGCGCGGCCTTCAAATCGTCGCGGAACACCGCCTGATTGGCCTCGGCAAACAGCACTATATCGGGATCGTAATCATCCTGACGGCGGTAAATGTCCAACAGCCGTGCCGTTTCCTCCTCGTTTTGCGCGTTGACCGCCTTCATCAGCGACAACGCCAAATCTTCGCCGTCCTGCACTTCTCCCGCGCCGAACTCAATCGCCGTATTGTCCGCTTCATTCCTTTCCTGCTGCGCGCGGCGGAGTTCCGTTCCCTGTTTGAGCTGCATGAAGCGGTCTTCCCTGTCGTCGGCAAACGCGTGGGGCAGCAGGCTCAGAAAAACGGGCAGGATGAGCAGGCGTTTCATTTAGATTACTTTCCTTTTGGTGTGGTGGGATTGGGTTTTCAGACTGCCTCTGAAGCAGGCCGGCAGACATTCGGGTTTTCAATTATTATTTTTTCGTACCGCCGAAAGCAGTATTGAGATTCGGATTTCGGGCGAACTCGGCGACACCGGCCAGCGCGGCGGCATCGTTGCCGTAGAAATTGCCGCGGGTCATACCGCTTACATCGTTAGCCGTAGCCCTGCCGCCGAACGAAGCGTTCGCGGTGTTGATAACGGCATTGTCGACGGTAACGCTCAGGCCGGGGCGTTTAATTGTGCCGTTCAGCCTTTTTTTAGCGAAGTCCGCCTTTAAATCACCGGTCAGCAGGGCGGTATTGGCGTCGACATAGTGATTGATGCCTTTGACCGAGTAAACGGCGGTGCCGCCGGTCGGCATTTTTGCGGTTTTGCCCGTACCGTTGTAGAACACAGAATAATTGGTTCCGGCCGTTCCCGCCGCCGCACCTGGCTGCACGTCCGCCCAATCGCCGAAATACACGTCCGCGTTGCCGACCCTGGCAAAAGACATACGGCCCAGGTTGGAATAATCGTTGGGTACCCCGCCGGGGACATATCTGTAAATCGGGCTGTACATACGGTAAAGGCGGGTAACGGTTACGCCGTTATCATCCCGGTTGACGATACCGTCAAATAACCGGCGGGTAAGCGGTAATCTGCCGATTTCGTCGAAACGGGCGAACGAAGTCGAATTTTTATGGGTGTGGTACAGCCTTTTCCCTTTATAAGTCAGTAGATTGGAATAAGTAATATGAACGGAGGCCCTGTTTCCGTACCAGCCTGACGATTCGGTTCCGAGCCTGATATAGCGCGGCTGCCTGCCGTCCGTAACCGTTGCGCCCGCTTGAGTGCCGGATACAAAAAAATGGGGCTGTGCCTGCGCGGCGGTAGCGGCAAACACAGCCACCGCTATTATCAGAAGTTCGGTGTGTTTCATAATCAACCTCTTTAATGTAGCTGAATATTTTTTGAAAATTCGTTTAAAGGTCGTCTGAAACCGAATCGGGCGAAAGCGGGGCTTCCGCTCGACGGATAATTATCGTTTTCCAATCAGCCTGCTTTAGCGTCTGGTGCCGCCGAAGGCAGTATTGAGTTTAGGATTATTAAAATCGGCTACCCCTGCCAGCGCGGCGGCATTGTTGCCGTAGAAATGGCCTTGGGTTCTGCCGTTGATGCTACTGTTGGCTTTGGCGGCGCCGCTAAACGAAGCCTGGGCGGTATTGATAACGGCATTGTCGATTGCAACACTCAAACCTGTTTTGGTAATCGTACCGTTCAATTTCTTGGCACCGAAATCGGCGGTCAGCGTGCCGGTCATGATGGGCGAGTTCTGGTTGACGTAATTGTTGATACCTTTGACGGCATAGGTAGCCTTGCCGCTGGTCGGCATTCTGGTAGTTTTACCCGTGCCGTTGTAGAACACGGAAGTATTGGTACCGACAGTACCCGCACCTGCTCCCGCTTTCACATCCGCCCATTCGCCGAAATACACATCCAGATTGCCGACTTTGCCATAAGTCATACGGCCCAAATGAGAGTGGTCGGGCATTTTCCATATTTTGTTGTTGTAGAGCACGTTCCAAGCAGGACCACTCATATGGTACATACGGGCAACGATAACGCCATTTCTGTCCTTATTAACAATGCCGTTGGCCAAGTGGCGGATAAATGGCCTTGTTCCGATAGAATCTACTTTGGCGAACGGAGTGGGATTGTTATTAGCTACCTTTTTCTGTTTGGATAGGGCTGCTAGACTGGGGTCAACAACATTGATAGCAGCCTTGCCTCTGTAATTGCCTTCTCCTTCTATTCCCAATTTGATATGACGGGGAAGGCGGCTGTTTGTAACCGTTGCCCCCGCTTGAGTACCCGAAACGGAAGGTAAGATTTCAGCTTGGGCGGAAGATGCGGCAAACACAGCGGCCAAGGCCATCAGAAGTTTAGCGTGTGTCATGATTAAATCTCCTAAATATGGTGTTTACAAAAGCCTTCCGAAGATTTACAAAAGGCCGTTTCAATCGGACCGGATTCGGATAAGCGGTCTTTAATGCATTCAGAAGGTAATATGAACTATACGCCTGATTACAACTAATGCAAATAAAAATAATTTTAATTATCTTCTTTGTTAAATATATTTTATCTATTAACTTTTGCGTTAATCAAATATAACTAAAGAAATAATTGTTGTAGCGGTTACATAAATATCTAATGCCAGCACGGATAAATCTGCTTTGTTTCCCCCATTCCCGTCTGCGTGGAGATGGCGCGGATTTGTTGTCGAGGTGATGACAGGTTCGGATTGCCGTTGTGCGGAAATGGCGGGGTAGTGGGAAGGGCGGTTTTGTCAAAGGGAGTAATGGATGGGTTTGAAAAGGCGGAGAAGGCCGTCTGAAAAGGAAGAGACCGTCTGAAAATCTTCCGGCTGCTTTGGCGCGGCGGTATTTTTCAGACGGCCTGACGATAGGTCAAAATTTGCCCGTAATCCCTATCCTGATCGTCCTGCCCGGTGCGGGCATGAAGGAGCGGCTGAACGGGTCCATATAGTAGCGGTTGGTCAGGTTGGTGCCCACCAGCTCGGCGGTAATGTTTTTGTTGATGCGGTAGCGCAGATAGGCATCGACGACGGCCGTGGGGGTCCAACGCATATCTTCTATGCCGTCAGTATAGCCTTTGACTTCGTCCGTAGCGGTGGCGTAATGGTCGTTAACCGCCCGCTCGAAGCCGCGCCATGAGTCTACGCGGGTTTTATAGACGTCGCTGTGCCAGTGGAAGCGGGTGCCGACATCCAGTTTGTTTTTCAGGAAACGTGCGCCCAATTCGGCATCGACCGACCAGCGCGGCTGCATCATAGATGACAGGTAACCTTTAATTTCCACTCCGCCGGGGAAACAGGTCGGCGCGCGCAGCAGCGGTTTGCTACCGCTGCTTTGAACATGCAATCTCAGTACGGCTGACTGTAATTTATCAGTGAATGCGGCACCTTCGTCGCAGACATCGTTGCGGATGGTGCGGATGAGGCCGAGGCTGCCGTACACCTTGCCGGTATCGAAGCGGGCGGACAATTCCGCGCCAGAACGTATCTGCTTGTCGAATTGTTCGAATTCAAGCTGGTCGTTGCGGTCGATAATGTTTTTGGTGGTATTGCGGAAATAGTTGATGCGGAAATCGGCCTTGCGCATTTTCGGGAACATTCCGGTCAGGTCGTGGATATAGCCGACCTCGAAATTTTTGCCGCGTTCAGGTTTCCATTGGTAGCCATAGCGGTTTACTGAGGTGGTGTTGAGCTGCGGGCTGATGGGAACACCTACGGTGCCCTCGAAAATGCTGGGAAAACGCAGGGTTTGGGTATAGCGCAGGTAGGCGCGGGCATAGTCGGTCAGATTGAAGGTTACCGAGGCGGCGGGTGCCCAGCCGCTGCCTTTCTGCTTCAGCGCATGCTGCTTCTGCGCCGAGGTCAGCGGGGTTCTGTAAGTAACGTCGCCTGCAAGTGCGCCTGAACCCTCGGCCGTAAAGTCCTGGAATTTATTTACAAAACGCGGGCTGCTGGGATCAGCCGGATTATAGGCGGGGTTCTCGACACGGGTTAGCACTTTGGGATTGTTCAATACCGGATGGTCGGCCATATTCAGATTGCCGTATTGGTCTTTAGCCCAATCGAAACGCGCTCGATTAACATACACTGGTATACCGTTAGATCCAGGACTGATTTTAGCAGATGCATCCAACATGTCTTGTGTCGGTTCGCAC
The DNA here is from genome assembly GCF_940793045.1 of Neisseria sp. Marseille-Q2251. Taxonomy (NCBI): domain Bacteria; kingdom Pseudomonadati; phylum Pseudomonadota; class Betaproteobacteria; order Neisseriales; family Neisseriaceae; genus Neisseria; species Neisseria sp. Marseille-Q2251. Next base: position 208,179 of record NZ_CALNWV010000001.1, on the reverse strand, counting down.
GTAGGAGACGACATGATGCAGGCATCGGCTTTTTGGTAGGCTTCGTAATCCTTTTTTGTTGCCACAACTTCGGCTCTATATCGAAGCCCTCTGTTTGCTTCCAATACGCCACCATTATCCAAGAAATTTTTAACGCTGTCGTCTTGCAGGGAGAAGTTGGTATAGCGCGCGCCTGCGGTCAGTGTCAGCCACGGGCGCGGCTCGAAGCGGAAATTGAAGCCGAGGTTGTATTCGCGCCGCCTGCCGTTGCGCGGGTAGGTGATAGTATCAAGAAATGAACTGGGATAGATCAAGTTTTGATCAAATTCCTTTTTGTAGCGGTTGCCATATAAATCGGCAAATTCGTTATGCGTTGCCAGTTTTTCGTTCTGAAAGTCGCCCAATACGGTCAACTCGAGATTGTCGCGCAGCTTCATGCGGTTGGAGAAATTGAAACCGTTGCGGTTGTTGGTGGCGTAGAGCGCCTGCGCCTGGCGGGTATTGAAGCGACCGTCGGTATTCGGCAGGCCTTCGTCCAAACCGGGCCTTTTGCGAAGGCCTTGAATCCAGTCGTCGGCGGCCGCATTCCATCCCACATCGGTCCAAGCAATATCGCCGGGAACGCCGCCGGAGGAATTGGTTTTGGAGCGGGTGCGGGTAGTCCACAACGAGGCGTTGAAGTCAATCCAGCGGCTGCCTTCGGGCTTCCACGAATAGTCGATATTGTAGGCGCGCTGCTTGACCCACGCCTGCGGCCATTCGGCGATTTTGTTTCGAGAATTGGCGTTTTCACCTTGTAAACCGCCGCCGCTGAGGATACGCGAGGGCATGACCTCGCCGAAGGTGGAATGCGTATGGCGCAGGCCGAGTTTGATGCTCTGTTTGTTCGGCAGGCGGAAAGTGGTTTTTCCCAGCCAGGATTCGGTTTCCAGCGAAGTATTGGCCACCTCGCCGCCTGGCGTATAGAAGAGGCCGATAATGGGAGCTTCGGGGCTGAGTTCCTTTATTCCCCGTTCGTTCAGCCTGCGGAGGTTCTCGGCATTGTCGGCAGAATAATAACCGTAACGGTGCGCGCCTTTTTTGCCTGAAAAGTAATTGCCCTTGTTGCGGTAAGCATAGGTGAGTATGGCATCGAAATTTTCCTGTTTGGTCGCGGCTGCGATGCGGTAGGCCTTGTCTTCCGAAAATTTATGCTTGCCGCCGAAGCGCGGGGTTAATCTGTCGGAATCGTCGGCATAAAACCGCCAGTATCCGCCCATTACATTTAAAGGATTTTCCAAGGTACGGTAGTCCACGTTTTCGGCATAGGTGGCTTTGCGCGGCTTGATGGAATTGTTGCTGGCCTCCGCCTTGATTTCCACGCCGTATTTCTGACCTTTGGGCACGATGTCGTCGGCTTCGAGGGTTTTCAGCGCCACCGAACCGCCGATACCGCTTTTGACCTCGCGGTTGAACGACGGGCCTTTTTCCACATACACGCTGCTGATGATATTGGGATCGACATAGTTGCGGTTGTTTGCGCCGAACATGCCGCGCCAGACGGTAATCGCCTGCTCGGTGCCGTCGATGGTAACGGGGATACGCCCCTGCCCCTGCACGCCGCGGATATTGGGGTCGAGCGCGCCGCTGTTGCGCGCTTCGCCGCTGTAGACTCCGGGCAGGCCGCTGAAGAGGTCGGACACGGTGTTGCCTTTGAAGGTTTCGACATCCTCCTTGCCTTTGTAGAGGTTGACGATTTCGCGGGTATAAACTCGGCTTTTACCGATTTCATCTTTATTGCGTGTGCCTTTGACGGTAACGGGATCGAGAATGACGGTCGGCGTATTATCGGCAGCATAAATGATGGGAGAGAAACCGATGGCGGTGATGCAGGCGGCAAGGGTGTTGACTTTGACTGGCTTCATAACGGATTCCTTGTGTGGCGGAATGTCAGACAGCGTCGTCTGAAGATTTTCAGACGACCTCGGGAAGGTTTTGCCGCAAGTCAATTGAAAGATGGGTTTAATGATTTTGATTATTATTTGTATAATTTTTGATGATTTTAACAAGCTTTTAATAATATGGAAACACTTATCCGATATATTCACATTCAACAGCTAAAATATTTTTAAAACCTATTCTATTGTTTCAACATAAAAATATTTAATTTCTATATAAATAATCCAAATAAAAAAGTCGCCTGAATATGTCTTATCAGTCAGTTAAAACACTTTCTCACAATTCAAATGGGAAAGTCCTAACCAAGCCTGTAAGGTATTTTCAGACGACCTTTTAGTTGCCTGCTTCCATTCAGTGCCTCGGCTCTTCTTTCTCCTTTTGCACAAACTGCTCAATCAGTTTGCGCTTTTCACCTATGAAGAGAATAATGACCTTCATCCATCATCTATACATACGAGGGCAGGCATGAACTCTTTTACATCATTGTTAAACCATCCTGATATTTCTTTTCTTCCGATTCCAGACAGCATCAAAGTCGATAATCCGGCAACGGGCGAAACTTTGGCGTTTGTCCGCACGATTCGTTCAGACGGCCTCAAGCCGCTGATTCAAAAGGCGGAGGCCGCACAAAAATTATGGGCGGCAAAAACCGCGTTGGAGCGCGCCGATGTGTTGTGGCGTTGGTATTTTCTGATGAAGGAAAACAAAGAAGAACTGGCGCGCATCATGACCATGGAACAGGGCAAAAGCCTGACCGAGGCGCGCGGCGAAATCGATTATGCGGCTTCGTTTGTGCGCTGGTTTGCCGAAGAGGCGCGGCGGATTGACGGCGATGTGCTGACAAGCGTGAAGGCGTCGCAAAAACTGGTCGTGTTGAAACAGCCCGTCGGCGTTACCGCTGCGATTACGCCGTGGAACTTCCCGTCCGCGATGATTGCGCGCAAGGCCGCGCCTGCTTTGGCGGTGGGCTGCGCGATGATAGTCAAACCTGCGTCGCTCACGCCCCTAAGTGCGTATGCGTTGGCTGTACTGGCCTACGAAGCGGGCGTGCCGCAGGATTTGTTGCCTGTTGTCAGTGGTCGCGCTTCGGAAATCAGCCATGAATTTGCCACGAACCCGACCGTGCGCAAAATCAGCTTTACCGGCTCGACCGAAGTCGGCGCGAAAATTTTTGCCGACAGCGCGGCAGACATTAAGAAACTCAGTTTGGAACTGGGCGGCAACGCGCCGTTTATCGTGTTTGACGATGCCGATTTGGACAAAGCCGTCGAAGGCGCGCTGGCGAGCAAGTTCCGCAACAGCGGCCAGACCTGCGTCTGCACCAACCGCGTGTACGCTCAATCCGGTATTTACGACGAATTTTGCCGCAAATTAAGTGAAAAAGTGGCTATGCTCAAATTGGGCAACGGCTTGGATGAAGGCGTGAACCAAGGGCCGCTGATTGAGGAAAAAGCGGTGGAGAAAGTCGAGCAGCACATCGCCGACGCTCTATCCAAAGGCGCAAGCTGCCTGACCGGCGGCAAACGCAGCGCGTTGGGTGGAACGTTTTTCGAACCGACCGTTTTAAGCGGCGTAACGGCGCAAATGGCAGTGGCGCGCGAAGAAACCTTCGGGCCTTTGTGTCCCGTGTTCCGCTTTGAAACCGAAGCCGAAGTCATCGCGGCCGCCAACGATACGGAATACGGTTTGGCGGCCTACCTCTTTACCTCCGACACCGCCCGCCAGTGGCGCGTCGGCGAAGCCTTGGAATACGGCATGGTCGGCATCAATACCGGCTTAATCAGCAATGAAGTAGCACCGTTCGGCGGCGTGAAACGCAGCGGGCTGGGACGCGAAGGCAGCAAATACGGTGCGGACGAATATTTGGAATTGAAATATTTGTGTATCGATGTGGCGGATTGAGTTTGGTCTCAGGAGGTCGTCTGAAAACGTAACTTCAGCAAGATAATCGCCCTATCTTCTAACTCACCCGACAACTTCAATATTGCCAGATCTAAACTCTAGACAAACAATTTTTTGAAGCCGCAATCGGCTCCGTAGTACCTACGTTTCCTGCGGCATAGAAATTGGCATAAAATTGTATTGTTAAACTTTTTCATCACCAATAAAAAAAAACCGACCTCTCAAAGGTCGGTTTTTTATTTTTCGCTGAAATACGAAATGGTGATTATGAATACGCTTCCAAATCTGCCAAAATTTGATTCAGGCTATCCTTGACTTCTTCCGCCTTTGCAGCGGGATGACCGTTTGCATCCAAAGAATCACGGCTGAAGCTGTCGACATAAGGCGCAAATGTATCTTTCAGCTTCAACAGTTTCACCACATCGGAACGGGTGTAACGATCGCCGCCGTAACCGACAACAATACCGTTCTCATGTTGCCACTGGGCAAATTGTGACGGGCTGATTTGCACCAGTTCGCACATTTCGTCCAGCGAAAAATAACGTTTTGCAGGAATAACGGGATTAGCGTTGTTTGTCATAGTAATGCTCCACCATGCCTTTGAGTTTTTGGCTGGCATGGAAAGTTACTACGCGGCGGGCGGTAATCGGTACTTCTTCGCCGGTTTTCGGATTACGGCCGGGACGTTGCGGTTTGTCGCGCAACTGAAAATTACCGAAACCGGAAATTTTGATTTCTTCGCCGCGTGCCAAAGTGCTGCGGATTTCTTCAAAAAAGAGTTCGACGATTTCTTTGGCATCGTTTTTGGTTACATTGCTGACTTTATCTACCAAAATATCGGCCAATTCGGCTTTAGTTAGTGTCATATTATTACCTTCTGTTGTAACAGGTGCAGATTATTACCAATTTCTATTTAAAATTCAAGCGAATATTTATTTTTTAGCTGCGAAGTTGCGCTCCCGCAGCAGTTGCCGCATCAATCAGTTTTCCGATAACCGGCTCGACTGTTTCATCCGTCAGCGTGTTTTCCATATCCTGCAAAATCACTTTAACTGCCATGCTTTTCATCCCTTCAGGCAGGCCCGTACCGCGATACACGTCAAATACGCTGATTTCCTGTACCAACTTATTTGCCGCGCCTTTCAAGGCGGCCAACAAATCATCATGGGTCATGGTTTCAGGCATCACAAACGCCAAATCCCTGCGCACCGGCTGGAATTTCGATACGGCCTGATAGCGCGTTTTTTCTCGTTCCAACACAGCTGCCATATCGATTTCAAATACCAGCGGCGCTTGCGGCAAGTCGTATTTTTGCAGCCATTTCGGATGCAATTCGCCGACAAAGCCGATGACCTGTCTGTCTGAAACGATATTGGCAGCGCGGCCGGGATGCAGGGCGGGATGTTCGGTTTTGACAAACTCAACTGCTTTGTTTTTCAACAGATTTTCCACATCCGCCTTGATGTCGTAAAAATCTACGTTGCGCGTTTTTTCGCCCCATTGTTCCGGCATAGCCGCGCCGTACCACAGACCGCCGATGCGTTCGTTTTGTACAAACAGGCCGTCTGAACCTTTGCTGAACACGCGGGCGATTTCAAACACGCGCACGCGGTTTTGCTTGCGGTTCAGATTGTTTTGCAGAATTTCCACCAAGCCACCGATGAGCGTGGAACGCATCACGGCATACTGCGCCGCCAGCGGGTTTTGCAGGCGGATGGGGTTCGCGTTGGCGGCAAAATCGAGTTCCCACTGCTCGTCAACGAAGGCATAGCTGACCACTTCGCGGTAGCCGCGCGCCGCCATTTCGTTATAAACGGCAAAACGCGGACGGCGGGTTTCGGGCAGCGCCAGCATTTTCAGACGACCTGATGTGTAATCGTCGGGGATATTTTCATAGCCGTAAACGCGACCGATTTCTTCAATCAAATCGGCTTCGATTTCGATGTCGAAACGGAAGCTCGGCGCGGTAACGCGGAAGCCTTCTGCGGTTTTTTCAGGTTGCAAGCCCAAGTGCTGCAAAATGGTTTCCACCTGTTCGGCGGGAATGTCCACGCCCAACACGGTTTTCAGACGACCCAAACGCAATTCGACCTGCTTCGCTTTAGGCAATTCGCCCTGCGCTTCCACCATTTCCCCTGCAGCACCGCCGCAGATTTGCAAAACCAATTCGGTAGCGCGTTCGATAGCATCAACCTGCAAACGGTAATCCACGCCGCGCTCAAAGCGGAACGACGAATCCGAGCCAAAACCGTACTGGCGCGATTTTCCGGCGATGATTTCAGGCGCAAACCAAGCCGCTTCCAGCACGATATTTTGCGTGTCGTCTGAAACCGCGCTCGCCGCGCCGCCCATCAGGCCTGCCAAACTCAACGCGCCTTTTTCATCGGCCACTACCAGCGTGTTTTCAGACAGGGAGACGGTTTTCTCGTTCAGGCATTCCAGCGTTTCACCTTCATGCGCACGGCGGATGTGCAGGCTGCCTGAAAGTTTGTCGGCATCAAAAACATGCATTGGCTGACCGATTTCCAGCATCACATAATTGCCAATATCCACCAGCGCGGAAATACTGCGTATACCGCTGCGCTCCAAACGCTGCTTCATCCAATCCGGCGTAGCGGCGCGCGCGTTCACGTTTTCAATCACGCGGCTGATAAAGCGGCCGCAATCGGCAGGCGCATCAATCTGCACGGGCTGTTTGCGGCTGCCCGTGATTGGCGCGGCATGGATTGCAGGCTGCTTAAACGCGCAACCCGTCAATGCGGACACTTCACGCGCAATACCTTTGATGCTCAAGCAGTCGGCACGGTTCGGTGTGATTTTCAGCGTGAATACCGTATCGTCCAAATCCAAATATTCACGGATGTTTGCGCCGACGGGAGCGTCTTGCGGCAGAATGTGCAGGCCGTTCACGCCGTCGTCAGGCAGACCGAGTTCGTCGGTGGAACACAACATCCCATTCGACACCACGCCCCGCATCTTGGTCGGCTTGATTTTGAAATTGCCCGGCAACACCGCACCCGGCAGCGAACACGGCACTTTGATGCCCGCTTTCACATTCGGCGCACCGCACACAATCTGCACCAACTCACCTGTACCCGCATCGACTTGGGTAACGTTCAAACGGTCGGCATCAGGATGTTTTTCAACGGATTTCACTTCGGCAATCACCACGCCTGTAAACGCAGGCGCGGCAGTCTCGGCTTCTTCCACTTCCAAGCCGGACATGGTTAACAGATGTTCCAGCTTATCGGCGGAAAGTTCGGTATCGGCTTGGGTTTTCAGCCATGAGTAGGAGAATTGCATGTTATGTTCTCAATCAACTAATTAACTTTTTTATCAGATTTTGTTTTCAGACGACCTGTTTGTTTAGGGCGCAGGCTGGTTTTTAACTTTGTTGGGGCTGTTGCTTTCAGGTAGCCTTTTCAAACCTTAAGCAATCAAAACAATAAATATTGTTACAAACTACGCTAGCAAGGCACAGCCTAAGGTGACACTCACTGTAAACGCTACACGCTCCCAGCTTTTGAACCACGGCATCAACCAACTACCGATCGCGGTGACAAAACAGGACACAGTAAATGCGGTAAATCCGTAATTCGACCACCTTATTGCACCTTCCACATCGTCGCCGGTCAGAGTTTTCAAATCGGCCAACGCCAAAGAGCGGTTTTCGCAATAGATGGACAGCAACCACAGTGCAACAGCAAACGCATAGCAAACGAATGGGGTAACATAGCGTTTCATGATTCAGCTTTCTGCGGTGCAGGCTGCTTTTGCATTCAAGCAGCCTGCACAATCATTTCGCAAACTGCTTCAAAAAGTTCAAATCGTTATCAAAAAACAGTCGCAGATCGTTCACGTTGTAACGCAACATAGCAAAACGATCGAGACCGATACCAAAGGCGAAACCAGTGTATTTCTCGGGATCGATATTCACGTTTTTCAACACGTTGGGATGCACCATGCCGCAGCCACCGACTTCCAGCCATTTGCCGTTTTCGCCCATGATGTCGATTTCGGCGGACGGTTCGGTAAACGGGAAGAAAGACGGACGGAAACGTACTTGCAAATCATCGCGTTCGAAAAAGCGGCGGATAAAATCGGTGAACACGGCTTTCAAATCGACGAAAGTTACGCCCTCTTCCACCCAAAGTCCTTCAGCTTGGTGGAACATGGGTGAGTGCGTAGCATCGCTGTCCACGCGGTAAACACGACCGGGAGCGATAATACGGATGGGAGGCTCTTTTTTATCGAGCATATAGCGGATTTGAATCGGGGAAGTGTGCGTACGTAAAACATCGCCGTTTTCAACGTAGAACGTATCCTGCATAGCGCGGGCCGGGTGGTTTGCGGGAATGTTCAGAGCTTGGAAGTTGTGGAAATCGTCTTCGATTTCCGGGCCATCTGCCACTTCAAAACCCATGCCGTGAAAGAGTTCGACCACGCGCTGCAAAGTCAGGGTTACGGGATGCAGACCGCCATTTTCCTGCGCGCGTCCGGGCAAGGTAATATCGAGTGCTTCGGCGGCAAGCTGGGCTTGCAGTTTGGCTTCGTTGAGGGCATCGCGTTTATTGTTAAAGGCCGTCTGAAACTGGTTTTTGCACTCATTGATATGCGCACCTATGGTTTTGCGCTCTTCAGGCGACATTTGACCTAAGGTTTTCAGAAGTCCGGTCAACTCGCCGGTTTTACCAAGATAACGGGCTTTGATTTGTTCTAGAGCGTTGAAGTCTTGCGCGGCTTCTACTGCGGCAATGCCTTCTGCAACGATACGGTTTACATTTTCCATAGTGGTTTTATCGTCTGTCGGTTGATGATGGGTCGTCTGAAACAATGAGGCCGCCTGTATGGTTTGGTGTTGCCAAACTTTTCAGACGACCTTTTATCGTTTACGGCCAATCCGTTTGATAGAATCGGCGTATTTTAGCGCAAATCAATTCAAAAAAATAGACTTTAAAGAAAGAAAATCAATCACATAGACTTTCTTCAAACAAAGAAAAAAGGAAGCCGTAGCTTCCTTTTTAAATTTTTTTGGATTACGCAGCCAAAGCAGCTTTGGCTTTCTCAACCAATTGAGCAAAAGCGGCTTTATCGAATACAGCCAAATCAGCCAATACTTTGCGGTCGATTTCGATAGAGGCGCGTTTCAGACCGTTCATGAATTTGCTGTAAGACAGACCATTTTCACGAGCACCTGCATTGATACGGACAATCCACAATTGACGGAATTGGCGTTTGCGTTGACGACGGTCACGGTATGCGTATTGACCGGCTTTCATTACCGCTTGCTTGGCAACGCGGTATACGTTTTTACGACGACCGCGGTAGCCTTTGGCTAACGCGAAGATTTTTTGGTGACGGGCACGAGCGGTTACACCGCGTTTTACGCGTGGCATATTCTAAACTCCTTAAGCGTAGGGTAACATTTTAGCAACAGAAGCCAAATCGCGATCGTTTACCATAGAGGTACCGCGCAGTTGGCGTTTGTTTTTAGTGGTCTTTTTAGTCAAGATGTGGCGTTTGAACGCATGAGCGCGTTTTACACCGCCGTTACCCAGTACTTTGAAGCGTTTTTTCGCGCTAGACTTGGTTTTCATTTTAGGCATGGGAAAACTCCATTCGTTATTAGATAAGGCATTAGGGGGTTTTAAAACATCGATTTCAAACACTTGAACCCAAAATGCCACGGTTTTTGCCGCCAATCAAAAGCTTACCCCGAAGCGGCAATCGGAGTAAGCTGGAAATTATAACTTTATTTTTTCTTTGGTGCAATCATCATCACCATTTGACGGCCTTCCATTTTAGGGAAGGATTCGATTTGGGCTACTTCCGCCAAGTCCTCTTTTACGCGCTCTAAAAGTTGCGCACCGAGTTGCTGGTGAGCCATTTCACGACCGCGGAAACGAAGCGTTACTTTGACTTTATCGCCGTCAGCCAAGAAGCGGTTGATGTTGCGCATTTTGATTTGATAATCGCCTTCATCGGTACCCGGACGGAATTTGATTTCCTTAATTTGCACCTGCTTCTGATTTTTCTTGGCTTCGTCGCGTTTCTTGGCTTGTTGGTATTTATATTTACCGTAATCCATCAGTTTGCACACGGGCGGTTTGGCAGTAGGGGAAATCTCTACCAAATCCACATCCTGCTCTTCGGCCATAGCCAAAGCTTCACGAACCGATACGACACCAAGCTGTTCGCCTGACTCACTGATTAAACGCACTTCTTTAGCGGTAATTTCGCCATTGATTCGTGCTTCGCGTTCTTGAGCGATGATGAATACTCCTATAAAAATTAATGGTTGACGAGGGCGTCTGCGATTTCTTGCTGCAGTTGTGCAATGAAATCATCCAAATCCAAAGAACCCAAGTCTTCTGCTTTGCGGCGCACGGCCACTTTGTTTTCCTGCTTCTCTTTATCGCCGACAACGATTTGATAAGGGAAGCGGTATTGGCTGTTATCACGGATTTTGTAACCGATTTTTTCGTTACGCAAATCCAGCTCTACACGGAAGCCAGCGGCTTGCAATTTAGCAGCCACTTCACGGCAGTAATCTGCTTGATTTTCGGTGATATTCATAATCACCATTTGAACCGGAGCCAACCACAACGGGAAAGAACCTGCGTGGTTTTCAATCAGAATACCGATAAATCGCTCCAAAGAACCCAAAATGGCGCGGTGCAACATTACCGGACGGGCGCGGTCATTGTTTTCGGTTACATATTCTGCATCTAAGCGTTCCGGCAATACAAAGTCCAGTTGCAGCGTACCACACTGCCAAGAACGTCCCAATGCGTCTTTGACGTGATATTCGATTTTAGGTCCGTAGAACGCACCTTCACCCGGCAACTCGTCCCATTCCACGCCGCAAGCAGTCAATGCTTCGCGCAGACCTTGTTCTGCCTTATCCCACACGTCGTCTGAACCGGCGCGCTTCTCAGGACGCAGTGAAAGCTTGACCGATACATCATGGAAACCAAATTGCTTGTAAATACGAACCAGCAATTCATTAAATGCCCGCGCTTCGCTAACGATTTGATCTTCTGTGCAGAAAATATGCGCATCGTCTTGCACAAAACCGCGAACACGCATCAATCCATGCAATGCACCACTCGGCTCGTTGCGATGGCAAGAACCAAATTCTGCCAAACGCATCGGCAAATCACGGTACGAGCGCAAGCCGTTATTGAAAATTTGAACATGTCCGGGACAGTTCATCGGTTTAACCGCGTATTCGCGCTTTTCCGAACTGGTTACGAACATATTGTCTTTGTAGTTATCCCAATGACCGGATTTTTCCCAAAAGGTTTTATCCATGATTTGGGGGGTTTTGACTTCTTTATAGCCGGCAGCATTCAGCTCTTTGCGCATATGCTGCTCAATAGTTTGCCACAAAGCCCAACCTTTGGGATGCCAAAACACCATACCCGGTGCTTCGTCTTGCAAGTGGAACAAATCCAGTTGTTTACCCAATTTTCGGTGGTCGCGTTTTTCTGCTTCTTCGATACGCTGGATATAGGCTTTTAATTCGTCTTTTGTCGCCCAAGCCGTACCGTAAATACGTTGCAGCATTTCATTATTACTGTCGCCACGCCAGTATGCACCTGCCAACTTGGTCAGCTTGAAGTTTTTCAGGAAACGGGTGTTCGGAACGTGCGGACCGCGGCACATATCGACATATTCCTGATGATGATACATACCCATTGCTTCAACTTCAGGCATATCGTCAATCAGGCGCAGCTTGTATTCTTCACCGCGATCTTGGAAAATTTTGATGGTTTCGGCACGCGGGGTCATGATTTTGATTACATCATAATCTTGTGCAATCAATTCTTTCATGCGCGCTTCGATAGCGGCAACATCTTCGGGCGTAAACGGTTTTTCCGTAGCAATATCGTAATAAAAGCCCTCTTCAATGACGGGGCCGATAACCATTTTTGCATTAGGATAAAGTTGCTTGACTGCATGGCCGACAAGGTGGGCGCAAGAGTGGCGGATGATTTCAACGCCTTCTTGGTCTTTCGGGGTAATGATTTGGACGGTTGAATCTTCAGTAATCGGATCGCACGCATCGACCAATTTGCCGTTTACCTTACCCGCCACCGTCGCCTTCGCCAAACCTGCTCCGATAGACGCGGCAATCTGTGCCACGGTAACGGGCGATTCGTATTGGCGGACTGAGCCGTCCGGCAAGGTAATGTTCAACATCAAAAAAGCTCCAAAACATTAAAAAATAACGGCATAAATGCCGTTTGGGAAATTTGGTAGGCACGATTGGATTCGAACCAACGACCCCCACCATGTCAAGGTGGTGCTCTAACCAACTGAGCTACGTGCCTGTTTAACAGGGTTCGGATTATAGACGATACTTTGACGCGATGGCAAGCATGAAAATGAGGTTTCAGACGACATTGTCGGAACATTGTGATTTTTTTGAAACATTTTCAACAGTGAACATCTCGATACGAATAAGGTCGTCTGAAATATTCAAACACCGCTATTGCGATGAAAATCCTTTATAATCGCGTTTTTACCTCAATCGTTTGACTGCACGGCGGCTTCACACGCCGTTTTCGACATTATAGATACAACCTATGCTCAAATTTACCTTACATAAAAAAGACGGCCATGCCCGACGCGGCACGTTGGAACTGAACCACGGCAAAATCGAAACGCCCGTATTTATGCCGGTCGGCACTTACGGCTCGGTCAAAGCGATGAATCCGCAAAACCTGCACGACATCAAGGCACAAATTATTTTGGGCAACACTTACCATTTATGGCTGCGCCCTGGTTTGGAAGTCATCGAGCAATTCGGCGGTCTGCACGAATTTATCGGCTGGGACAAACCCATTCTGACCGACTCAGGCGGTTTTCAGGTTTTCTCGCTTTCCGATATGCGCAAACTGACTGAAGAAGGCTGCACCTTCCAAAGCCCGATTAACGGTGACAGACTCTTCCTCTCGCCCGAAATCTCCATGAAAATCCAGACTGTACTCAATTCCGACATCGTGATGCAGTTGGACGAATGCACACCGGGCGAAGCAACGCACGAACAGGCGCAAAAATCCCTGCAAATGAGCCTGCGTTGGGCAGAACGAAGCAAAAAAGCCTTTGAAGACTTGAAGAACCCGAATGCCCTATTCGGCATCGTGCAAGGTGCGATGTATGAAGATTTGCGCGAAGAATCGCTGCGCGGCTTGGAACAATTCGACTTCCCCGGCCTTGCCATCGGCGGTCTGTCCGTCGGCGAACCCAAACCCGAAATGTACCGCATGCTGCGCGCCGTCGGACCGATGCTGCCCGAACACAAACCGCATTACCTGATGGGCGTCGGCACACCCGAAGACCTCGTTTACGGCGTGGCGCACGGCGTGGATATGTTCGACTGCGTCATGCCCACCCGTAATGCACGCAACGGCTGGCTGTTCACCCGTTTCGGCGATTTGAAAATCAAAAACGCCAAACACAAGCTCGACAAGCGTCCGATAGACGAAAGCTGCACCTGCTACGCCTGTCAAAACTTCAGCCGTGCCTACCTGCACCACCTGCACCGCACCGGCGAAATCTTGGGCGCGCAACTCAACACCATCCATAACCTACATTTCTACCAAGTCATCATGGCGGAAATGCGCGAAGCCATCGAGCAAGGAAAATTTGCCGACTGGCAGGCGCAATTCCATGAAAACCGCGCCTGCGGTGTGGATTGAGATTTAACCATGTTTATCGAGGTCGTCTGAAAACGTTATATTCAAGTAAACCCCGTTTTCAGACGACCTTGCTGTTATAATGCAAACATTAATTTACATTATTTGAGAGTGCGATATGTTTACCCAAGCAGCCCAAGAATTGACCACCGTCCGCGACATCCTGCGTTTCGCCGTCAGCCGTTTCAACGATGCCGGTTTGTTTTTCGGGCATGGCTCGGACAACGCGCACGACGAAGCCGCCTACCTGATCCTGCACACCCTCAACCTGCCGCTGGACACGCTGGAACCTTACCTCGATGCCAAGCTGTTGCAAAGCGAGAAAGAAGAAGTATTGTCAGTGCTGGAACGCCGCGCAGTCGAACACATCCCCGCAGCCTACCTCACCCATCAGGCATGGCAAGGCGATTTCGATTTTTATGTTGACGAACGCGTCATCGTACCGCGCTCGTTTATTTACGAACTGCTCGGCGACAGCCTTACCCCTTGGATAGAGCATCCCGAATTGGTTCACCGCGCATTGGACTTGTGTACCGGCAGCGGCTGCCTCGCCGTCCAAATGGCACACCACTACCCTGCCGCTGAAATCGACGCCGTCGATTTGAGTTTGGATGCGCTGGAAGTAGCCGCCATCAACGTTGAAGATTATGGTTTGGAAGAGCGTATCAACTTGATTCATACCGATTTGTTCGAAGGATTGGAAGGTACATACGACCTGATTGTTTCCAACCCGCCTTATGTCGATGCCGAATCGGTCGATATGTTGCCTGACGAATACCTGCACGAACCCGAACTCGCCTTGGGCAGCGGTGAAGACGGTTTGGACGCCACCCGTCAAATCCTACTGCACGCCGCCAAATACCTGAACTCCAAAGGCGTACTGTTGGTCGAAATCGGACACAACCGCGACGTATTGGAAGCCGCCTATCCCGAGCTGCCGTTCACTTGGCTGGAAACCAGCGGCGGCGACGGATTCGTATTCTTGCTGACCCGCGAGCAATTGCTGGGATTGGAGTAATCTCTTGCCGATTTTGATACGGTCGAAAATCTTCTGCATATAGGTTTTTGGCCGTATTTTCATGATTGCGCTCGCCCCAAACCATTATAGTGGATTAACTTTAAATCAGGACAAGGCGACGAAGCCGCAGACAGTACAGATAGTACGGAACCGATTCACTTGGTGCTTCAGCACCTTAGAGAATCGTTCTCTTTGAGCTAAGGTGCGGCAACGCCGTACTGGTTTAAAGTTAATCCACTATATTATTAACGTTGAACATATCTGTTTAATCTGTTTTCAGACGACCTCCCTATACACAAATTCAATATTCCAATCGGAACCATTTCTTATATTTATTGTCTGTATTTCAATAAGCATTCATAAAAATATTATATTTAACCCGCATGACCTGATGGATTATAATGACGAATAACAGCCGGAATATGCTTTATTCAAATATTATCGACTTGACGACTCAACTAAATACCTATTATTTACACCTCCGCCACATCGGAACAATCAGACAATGAACCACTTTTGGACAAACAGCCTGACCGCCTGCATCCTGCTTGGCGCGTCGCTTCAAGCTTCGGCACAAACCCACTCCGTTTATTTCAATCAAAACGGCAAAATTACCGCCACAATGTCATCGGTAGCTTACGTCCGCCAATACACCGTCGAATCCGGCGTAGCGCAAGTGCAGGACTTTTACTATCCGTCCATGAAAAAATATTCCGACCCGTATGAAATACCGGCGGCGCAGATCAAAACCTTTGTACCCGTCCTCAACAACGGTACTTTGACGCTCTGGCATTTCAACGGGCAAAAGAAAATGATCGGCAGCTACCGCAACGGCAAGCCGAACGGCGAATGGACCAACTGGTACCCCAACGGTAAAAAATCGGCGGTCATGCCCTATCTGAACGGCTTGAGCGAAGGCGTCGGCTCACGCTATTACCGCAACGGCACGAAAGAAAGCGAAATCCAGTTCAAACACGACAAGGCAAACGGCTACTGGAAGCAATGGTATCCCAACGGCAGCCCGAAAACCGAAATGACCATGGTCAACGACAAACCGACCGAAATCATGAGTTGGGACGAAAACGGCCGCGCCCTTTCTGAAATTACCATTACCAACGGCAAACGAAACGGCGTTGTTTTAGAATGGTATGAAGACGGCTCTAAAAAATCCGAGACGGTTTACGCCAACGACCAAGTGGTGAAAAAAACCAACTGGGACAAAGAAGGTTATGTGATTGACTAACAAAAAAGGGAAACAATACGTTTCCTTTTTTTGTTTAAACAGTCAGGTCGTCTGAAACCGACCATCCCCAACGCCGCAGAATTTACATTTAAATATCAACAGCTCCCCCTTGCTCCTTTGCAGATTTCGTTTAAAATACAACCCAAACAACAACTATTCAAATTACATAAAACTATGCGCTATTACGGTACGATTACACGCTGGAATGACAACCGCCAATTTGGAGCTATCCGCGAAGAAAGCATGGGTACAGAAGTATTCGCCCCACTTTCCGCCTTTACCACACTGACACGTCCGCCTGCCGAAGGCCAACGCGTCTCATTCGACATCGTCAAAGGCAGACGCGGACGCGACGAAGCCGAAAATATCTGCTTCTCCCTTGACTGTGTCGATGAATTCGACTTTTTCGACACTGAACCCGAACCGTATAAAAAAACCTTTTCCAAGCTCTTGCTGATTATCCCCATCATCGCCCTGCTTGCCGCCGGCGGATGGTTTGGCTGGGATTACTGGCAGAAATACCAGCAACAGGCACAAGCGGCAGCGGCCGCACCGCCGAAGACGATGGTGGAAGAAGTTGCAGCCAAAATAAAAGCCGAACGCGAAGAGTGGTTGGATGCGGTAAACAGCCGCAAAACTCAAAAACAAACAAAACCAGACAACAGCAAAGCCGCCCGCAAAAACGCCTCCAAAGAAGCAAAATAAAGGCTTCGCAGCAATCAAAGCGGTTCAGACCAACTTCATGCAAAAGGTCGTCTGAAAACCCAAATCCAAGGTTTTCAGACGACCTTTCACCTTAGCCCTGTTTCAACACCCCAAATTCTTTTAAAATACCGCCTGATTTGAATTTAACCAAGAGACCGAACTTCATGAACCTACATCAAACCGTCGAACGCGAAGCCGCCGCCGCCTTTGCCGCCGCAGGCATCGCCGACAGCCCCGTTGTCTTGCAGCCGACCAAAAATGCCGAACACGGCGATTTCCAAATCAACGGCGTGATGGGTGCGGCGAAAAAAGCCAAACAAAATCCGCGCGAATTGGCGCAAAAGGTTGCCGAAACATTGGCGGACAACGCCGTGATTGAAAGCGCGGAAGTGGCCGGCCCCGGCTTTATCAACCTGCGCCTGCGTCCTGAATTTCTCGCCCAAAATATTCATGCGGCCTTGAATGACGCGCGTTTCGGCATAGCAAAAACCGACAAACCGCAAACCGTCGTCATCGACTATTCCTCGCCCAATCTAGCTAAGGAAATGCACGTCGGCCATCTGCGCTCCAGCATCATCGGCGACAGCATTTCGCGCGTATTGGAATTTATGGGTAACACCGTCATCCGCCAAAACCACGTCGGCGACTGGGGTACGCAGTTCGGTATGTTGGTCGCTTATTTGGTCGAGCAGCAAAAAGACAATGCCGCGTTTGAACTGGCGGATTTGGAGCAGTTTTACCGCGCCGCCAAAGTGCGCTTTGACGAAGATGCCGCCTTTGCCGACACCGCGCGCGAATACGTTGTGAAGCTGCAAGGCGGCGATGAAACCGTGTTGGCGTTGTGGGAACAGTTTGTCGATATTTCGCTCTCGCACGCCCAAGCCGTTTATGACACGCTGGGCTTGAAACTGCGCCCCGAAGACGTGGCGGGCGAATCGAAATATAACGATGATTTGCAGCCCGTGGTCGATGATTTGGTTCAAAAAGGCCTGGCGGTCGAAGACGACGGCGCGAAAGTCGTGTTCTTGGACGAGTTCAAAAACAAAGAAGGCGAACCCGCCGCATTTATCGTGCAAAAACAAGGCAGAGGCTTCCTCTACGCCTCCACTGATTTGGCGTGCCTGCGCTACCGCATAGGTCGTCTGAAAGCCGACCGCCTGCTGTACGTCGTCGACCACCGCCAAGCCTTGCACTTCGAACAACTTTTCACCACTTCCCGCAAAGCAGGCTATCTGCCGGAAGATGCAAAAGCCGAGTTTATCGGCTTCGGCACCATGATGGGCAAAGACGGCAAACCGTTCAAAACGCGCAGCGGCGACACTGTAAAACTGGTTGACCTGCTGACCGAAGCCGTCGAGCGCGCCACGGCTTTGGTGAAAGAGAAAAACCCCGAATTGGGCGCGGACGAAGCGGCGAAAATCGGCAAAACCGTCGGCATCGGCGCGGTCAAATACGCCGATTTGAGCAAAAACCGCACCAGCGATTACGTGTTCGACTGGGACGCCATGCTCTCGTTTGAAGGCAACACTGCCCCCTATCTGCAATACGCCTACACCCGCGTGCAAAGCGTGTTCCGCAAAGCAGGCGAATGGGACGCGACCGAGCCAACCGTTTTGACCGAACCGCTGGAAAAACAGCTTGCCGCCGAGCTGCTGAAATTCGAAGACGTGCTGCAAAGCGTGGCGGACACGGCGTATCCACACTACCTTGCCGCCTACCTCTACCAAACCGCCACCCTGTTCAGCCGCTTCTACGAAGCCTGCCCGATACTCAAAGCCGAAGGCGCAACCCGCAACAGCCGCCTGCAACTGGCGAAGCTCACCGGCGACACGCTGAAACAAGGCTTGGATTTGCTGGGCATTGATGTGTTGGATGTGATGTAAATCATATCTTCCCGATAACAAAGGTCGTCTGAAAACCGCTTTTCAGACGACCTTTTTATCTTCTTTGCCCCTTAGGCTATACTGTCGGAAATATTTTCAATTCCGACAATTCTTTATGCCTGATTTCCTTCCCATCCCACCTGCCGAACTGTGGCAGGCAACGCTTGAACACCTCCGCCTTTCCCTGATTGCCCTGCTTTGCGCCGTCGCGCTTGCCGTGCCGCTGGCCGTATGGCTGGCAGACAAACGGCGTTGGGCGGAAGGCGTTTTGCAGGTAACCAATATCCTGCAAACCATTCCGTCCCTCGCGTTGCTCGGTTTGCTGATTCCCTTTGTCGGCATCGGTTCGCCGCCGGTTTTGATTGCGCTGACGCTCTACGCCCTGTTGCCGATTTTTCAAAACACCTATCTCGGTTTGAGCCAAATCGATCCCGCCATTAAAGAAGCGCACACCGCGTTCGGCTTGTCCCGTTGGCAGGCGTTGTGGCGCATCGAATTGCCGATGGCGCTGCCCGCCATGATTTCCGGCATCCGCACCGCGTCCGTATTGATTATCGGCACAGCGACACTCGCCGCGCTCATCGGTGCGGGCGGTTTGGGCAACCTGATTTTGCTCGGCATCGACCGTAATAACATGGCGATGACGTTTACCGGCGCGTTGCTGTCCGCCCTGCTTGCCGTACTGGTCAGCGGCGGCATCGGCATACTGCAAAAATCGAAACACAAAATGCCGATTACCGCCGCCCTGCTTGCCATCCTTATCGCCATCGGTTTGGCACCGATTTTTCAAACGAACCCATCCGCACAAAAAATCACCATCGCAGGCAAACTCGGCAGCGAACCCGACATCCTCATCAATATGTACAAACAGTTGATTGAAGAAAATAATCCGCGCGCGCAGGTGATGCTTAAACCCAATTTCGGCAAAACTTCATTCCTGTTCAACGCCTTAAACAGCGGCGAAATTGATATTTATCCCGAATTTACCGGCACCGTCCTCGAAAGTCTGGTCAAAGTTCCTGCCGAACAGCAAAACCGCCGCCTTTCCCCCGAACAGACCTACCAAACCGCCAAAGACCTGCTCGTCCGACAGCACCGGCTGACCTTTTTACCGCCGATGGCATACCAAAACACCTACGCCCTCGCCGTCAGCCAAGACTACGCCGCCGCGCACAATCTGCACAAAATATCCGACCTCAAACGCGTGCAAAACCAAATCCGCGCCGGCTTTACCCTCGAATTTACCGACCGCGCCGACGGCTACAAAGGTTTGCAACAACACGGCATACAGTTTCGCCACCTCTCGACGCTCGAACCCGCCCTGCGCTACACCGCCCTCCTAAACGGCAAAATCGACCTCGTCGAAGCCTATTCCACCGACAGCGACCTCAAACAATACCGCCTCGCCGTCCTTTCGGACGACATCGCCCTTTTCCCCTCCTACCAAGGCGCGCCGTTGATGAAAACTGAGTTTGCCGAACAGCATCCCGACGTCGTGAATGCATTGAACAAACTGGCAGGCAAAATCAGCGAAGCAGAAATGACTGAAATGAACTACCGCGTGAAAGTAGGCGGAGAAAAACCGGCGGATGTGGCGCGGGATTATTTGCAGAAAAACAGTTTGATTAACGATAAGGGCAAATGATTCAGGTCGTCTGAAAAACGGTTTTCATTTTATTGAAGCGGGTTTTCAGACGACCTCCGAGTTGCAACAAGCTACCAATTAGACTATAGTGATTTCTCGATCAACATAAACATCAAGGAAATAAACCATGAGCGGTAAATTAGACCAAATCAGCGGTAATGTAAAAGAGAAAGCCGGAGAACTCTTAGACGATCCCAAACTCCAAGCAGAAGGCGTGATCCAACAAGGCATCGGCAAAGTCAAAGAAGTTGCCGCCGACATTGAGGAAAAAGCAAGCGACGTATTGAAAAAAGGCAAAGAAGAAGCAGGACATCTGGTTGACGAGGCAAAAGAAAAAGCCGAGCACCTGATTGACGACATCAAAAGCAAGTTCTAATCCATCCTTGTCTTAAACTATGTCAAAAGGCCGTTTGAAACACGATTTCAGACGGCCTTTATTTCAGGCAGCGCAGCCACCCAAAATCGCTTGTTCCCCATCATCAGACTTTCAGACGACCCCGCCGGATAAATTGGATGAATGAATCCAATGCTTTAACGCTTTTGCCGAAACCGACTCGAAATACGCATAGTTTAATCATCGACAGGAGAAGCACCATGCCTTCCGCCAAACTCATCCAAAAACTCAAACCCGCCCTGCAAAATCAGCTTCCGCCCGAACAAGACGGCATCTTGTTGTGCCTCGATTCCGACAACGTAACGGACGAAAACGCCAAATACATGAAAATGTACAACCGCCTCGCCCGTTGGTACGATTTCGGAGAACGCTGGATAGCGCGCCTCAGATACGGCAACAGCATCAACGAAATGCGGCGCAGCCTGATGGGCGAACTGGAATGGCGGCAGGATTGCACCGCGCTCTACGTCTCCATCGGCACAGGTACCGATTTAAACCACCTGCCCGCCGACATCGACCCCGCCGCGCTGGATTTAACCGGTGCCGACCTGTCGCTCGGCATGTTGGAACGCTGCCGCAACGTATGGCAGAAAAAAGCGGCAGGCTTGGACTTGGTACACTGCAACGCTGAAGATTTACCCTTTGCCGACAATATGTTCGACGTCGTATTCCATGTGGGCGGCATCAATTTTTTCAGCGACAAGCAAAAAGCCATCAACGAAATGCTGCGCGTCGCCAAGCCCGGCACCAAAATCATGATTGCAGACGAAACCACCGACTTCATCCAACAACAATACAAAAAAAGCCTATTCACGCGGAACTACTTCCAAGACACCGATTTCGATCTGACACAAATCGAAAACTGCATCCCCGAAACCGTGCAGGAAAAGAAAACGCGGCTGCTGTGGAACAACCGCTTTTACTGCATTACCTTCCGCAAACCTGTTTGATACAGCCGCCGCATTTGCTTTTTCAGACGACCTCGAAATCTGAAAAGGTCGTCTGAAAAATAAAAAAGCAGCCTGCACTCGTTACAAAAAGTGCAGGCTGTTTTTACGCTTTCAGGTGGCCTTTCAGACGACCTTAATATAGATTCGCTTTAAAGAACTGCTCAAACTTATCAAATGGAATCTTGCCACTGGTGTTGTCATACAAATTCGTGTGGTTCACACCTGGCAGGATGTACAGCTCTTTGTTTTTGCTGCCCAGAGATTTGAATGGATTGGAGAACTGACAGTGGAAGATTATGAGGGGGGTAAAAACTATTTAAAAAAATTAGCAATATTCACTTTTAATACTATTTCAAAATAAAAATTTGTTACAATGACAGAGTAGCCATTTTAATTAAATTATAGTGGATTAAATTTAAATTAGGACAAGGCGACGAAGCCTCAGACAGTACAAATAGTACGGCAAGGCTAGGCAACGCCGTACTGGTTTAAAGTTAATCCACTATAAATCAATGAATATAACCAGAAGGTCAATATGATGGAAGTACAAGATTGGGGCGGCGGTTTAACTCAACATGAGGTTGATGCCATTGAAAAAATCAAACAGGCTTTTCAAGCTTCTGAAAATAACAAGAAAGTAAAAGGACAGGGATTTGACACATTAAAATCTCTGAAATCCATTTTCCCTTGGAAAGGATACTCAGGCTTTCGTTTTGCTGATGTGGAAGAACGTAAAGAAGGTGAGTTTGATTTGGTTATTGTTACCCATTGCAATGTGTTGATTATTGAGTTGAAACATTGGAATGGCGAACCTATTACCAATAATGGACTACGTTGGTATAAAGGGAAAAAAGATATGGGGCATTCACCCGTTGAAATTACCCGAAAAAAGATGTTCCTGTTAAAAAATAAATTAGAACAATTTCGTGGACAGTTTGCCAACTCAACGGAAAGATTCCCTATTCCAAAAATTGAATTTTTGGTGGTTATGACAGGAAATTCGGATTTTAGTAGATTATCTGACAAGGAAAAAATGAATGTTATTAGCTTAGAGGATTTTTTAAAGTTGGCTGATAATCAAAAATTTATCAAGCAATTTGGCACATACACCAAATATTCTGATAATTGTA
Organism: Neisseria sp. Marseille-Q2251; assembly: GCF_940793045.1. Classification (NCBI taxonomy): domain Bacteria; kingdom Pseudomonadati; phylum Pseudomonadota; class Betaproteobacteria; order Neisseriales; family Neisseriaceae; genus Neisseria; species Neisseria sp. Marseille-Q2251. The sequence continues at coordinate 185,688 of NZ_CALNWV010000001.1, read as the reverse complement.
CTTTAAATAAGAATTTTTCTATTTTTGATGAAATTTTTTGTACCAATAAAAACAAAACTAAAAGTATCAGTATTGGTGGATATTACGCAGAAGACGGAGCTATTTTTTCCCACCCTAAAGACATTTATCAAGAATATCTTGCCCAAACCGAGAATAAAAAGCACCAAGACCAAGCCTTATTGCGCCGTTGGGATTTCACTAAAATCAACCGCCCTGAAGCTCAAACGCCTGACGGGCGTTATCGCCTAGTCAGCCGTGAATACGATGTATTGAACCATATTAAATTACAAAATAAAGACTTGTATCACACATGCTTGAATTACAAATCTACGCCGCAAAAAGGCGAAATTACGGCGGAACATATTGATTTATTTGAGCTGTTCCCACAGCAAAAACGTTTTGACCAATTTGTCGGCGGATACAATGGTGAAAATTTAAGCACGAAACGCCGTTTGGGATTAGTGCAATTATTGTTGGATAAATTTGCCCAGTTACACAAAATCGGTATTGCTCATCGTGATTTGGGTAATCACAGCATTTGGTTGTCGGCAGATGACAAAATTACGCTATCGGGGTTTGCAACCGCCTATTTTTCATCTGAAGAAACGGTTGGCGACATTCGTGAGATTTTGGAAGTCTCCGGCGATTTGGCAAAATCTCATTTTCCACTTTCAGACGACATCAAACTCACACCATACCAATATGACGTACGTTCTTTGGCTGTTTTGGCATGGCATATCATTCAGGCAAAACGTATTACATCTGATACGCTTGACGAAATGAAAAATAAATTACCGGATGAAACTACATGGTATGCTGAAATTTTGCGTGAGTCATTGTCAGATGTGCCTTTTGAAAGTTCGGTGGATTTCTTAAACAAATTTAATCAAACCAAACCTGAACAGGCGGTGGATTTTTCATTTGATTTTACAAAATTAGAGCCGTTCACACATGACATCAACCATTCCCGTGCCTATCGTGAAGATGATGATTTTATTGTAGAAACCAGTGAGAAAGAAGTTTACTGTTCCAATGGTTTGTTGATTAAAGCATGGCTGAATACAGACCCGCAAACCGATAATTCAAAAGCCAGAGTAGTTTTGAATTGGCTGGAAAATATGGCAAAACTGGCAAGTTTGTCGCCCGATTATGTGCCAAAAATCCGAGAATTCGGTATTGCCAAGAAATCAGGCTGCCTTTTTGCAGCAAGTGATTTTATTGACGGGCATACTTGGCAAGATATTTGCAAACTTGGTTTATCGGATAAACAAAAACAGGCTCTTATCCATCAATTTATTCAAAACATTGAACATTTACACAGTCTAGGTTTTACACATGGCGATTTGAAACCTGACAATGTATTAGTAACGACCGATGATGACTCTGCTCAGCTACATATTCTAGATATATTTGATTTCTCTCCAAACGGGCAAAGTCAGTTCAATACTGAGTATTCGCCGGAATTCGATCATCCTACCGAGAAACAACGCGATAATTTTGCCGTAATGAAAATGGCGTGTGAATTATTGGGTGTTGAATGGAATAGGCCGTCTGAAAGTTTTGCCGATATTTCCGAAGCCTTGCAGCAAGAATATTCAGACAGCCAAACTGCGTTTATTTCATTGACACGTTTTAAAGAGGCACTCAATCCCAAACCAGCTACGCCAATGATTGATATCACAGTGGGCGGGCGTGAGTCGTTTTTGCCTATTTCAATTTATCCTGAAAATGGTGAATTGTTTGTTCAATTTAAAGAAAGTCAAAAATATCCAAATGAAGAAATAGATATTACATTTATTGGATTAGGCGGAAAATTTACCGCTTTTTATACCATTGCTGAGCAACGATTCCGACACGGATTATCTCCATTTGAACGCTATCATATTAGTCGAAATGATCGTGATGATAGCAAATGTAGTTTGCAAATCGGTTTGAATATCACACATAGCAATTATAGCAACTTAGATAAACTGAATGATTTCATTGCGGGCAGTACAGAATTTAAGAACTCTATTATTCAATTTGTCCAAGAGCACTTTTTCAAACAGCCTGAAAAAGAACAAGCTGAAAATAACGAGAACTTTGAAGCCGAACCTATTGATATTATTGCAGAAGAAACAGTTATCGAACAACGTCCTAGGATTAAAAAACTTTGGCAGGCAATTTTAGATACTGAAACCGAAGCTTTACCTTCTATTACTGCCAGCGAAGCATTGCAAAAAACAGAAAATGGGGTCTGTTATATTCCCTATGACGGTGAAATCAGTCCGCTAGATCAATTCAAACGGGATGAAGTTGTTGAGGCTATTGGAAAAAGTGAAGATGGAGAAAAAACCTTTAAATATGGCGAAGTAGATATTGTGCAAAGCCAGTTGAATGAATTACACCTTAAGCCCAAAAGTTTACGTAATTCAGCAAGTAATATTCAAGCAGATACGCCAATTTATTTGCAAAGTAAACAGAACAAAGCGTCTTACACTCGCCGTAAAAACGCATTACAACGTATTTTAGACGGTGAAAGTACGATTAAAAACTTGACTGATTATTTTGATGAACATTGCGTCTTGCCGTCTGAAAAATATGATATTCATATCAGCAATGAAGAATTTAAACGCTATGACCAGCCTGAAAAAAATATAAGTCTGAATGAAGCACAACGTATTGCCTTTCAACGTTTGATTGCCAATGGACCATTATCCTTATTACAAGGTCCGCCGGGAACAGGGAAAACAGAATTTATTGCTGCATTTGTACATTATTTATTTGATGTGCAAAAGGTTCGAAATATTCTACTGGTCAGCCAATCACATGAAGCAGTCAATACTGCTGCCGAACGTATCCGTAAACACTGTCAGCGTTTGGGAACAGATTTGCAACTGGTGCGGTTCAGTAATCGTGAAATTGCCGATTCCGAAATATTGGAAGATGTGTTTTCACCCAATTTAGTTGGACAAAAACGGGCACAGTTAAATGTGAACAAGATTAGCAATATTTGCCAGCTTGGACGCAGCATGGGGCTGCCTGAAAATTATTTGCGCGAACGAGCCGAATTAGCATTTGATATTGGCGTGCAAATTCGTCGTTATCAAAAAATTGTTAAATCATCAAAAGGTGAAACCGTTGATGAAGATGAAAAACGCTTACGCAAAAAATTAGAAAAAAGCATTAAAGAACAAGCCCAAGCAATGGGGCTACATGAATTGGTTGAAATTGACGAAATTCTGCCAAAATTTATCAGTGAATTGGATCACAAGCATAATATTCAGCCGATTGAAAATATCCAAGCAGGTAAACTGATTGATTTAACCCAAGATATGCTGGAAACCCTATCTAACGAACGCACCAATTATGATGAATTTTTGGCTCGTTCCCGTCAGCTTGTGATTGGCACTTGCGTAGGTATCGGGCAACGCCATATCGGCATTGCCGATAATCTTTATGACTGGGTGATTGTAGACGAAGCCGCACGTTCTATTTCCAGTGAATTGGCGATTGCCATGCAGTCAGGTACGCGCATTCTGCTGGTTGGCGACCATAAACAACTACCACCTTTGTATTCTGAAGAACATAAAAACGCACTTGCCCGCCGATTAGGGATTTCCAAGCGCGGTGAGGAATTAGACCAAGCATTAGGCAGTGATTTTGAACGCGTTTTCCTATCCGAATATGGAAAGCAAACTTGCGCTACACTCAAAACACAATACCGCATGGCTCCTGCGATTGGCAGTTTGGTGTCAGCATGTTTTTATGAAAATGTTTTGGAAAACGGTAAAACTGACAATGATGTGCCTAATATTTATTTCAGGCTACCTGAAAAGATAAAATCCTGCGTAACATGGTTAGATACAACTTCGTTAACAAATGCATATCATGAACCAGCCAAAAATGGTAGTTTGTCCAATCGAGCCGAAGCCGATGTAATTATTGGGATATTACAAGACTTGGCAAACGATGAAACGTTTATGAATAGTGAACCTGTAAAAAAATGTTTGGAGAAAAATGAACAAGCCATTGGTGTGATTTGCATGTACGGCGAGCAGAAAAAACTAATTCGTAAAAAATTCAATGAACGCAGTTGGAATGACGACTTCCGCCGCTTAATTAAAATTGATAGTGTAGATAGTTATCAAGGTAAAGAAAACCGCGTGATTATCTTGTCGTTGACACGCTATGACAAAACATACAGCACAGGCTTTTTACATTTGCCAAACCGTATTAACGTAGCCTTGTCTCGCGCAATGGATAAACTGGTGATTGTCGGCGCAAAAACCGTTTGGGAGCAGCCGAAAAACAGCAAAACTCCATTGGCAAAAGTTTTACGTTTTATACAAAAGCAAAATAATCCGCAAGATTACACAATTAAGATATTAAAAAACGGAGCCAAAAAATGAGTGAACAAAAAACACCTTATAATCAAATAGATTTTGTGGTTAAAGCTCCGCGTTTTCGTATCGTATTTTCGTATATGAGCGATAAAGGTGTGGCGTTTGTGCGTGAATATTTGTTGCGACTTTTGAAAGTAACACCGTGCAAACCTGCACAAATTGCCCAATACTTTGGTTTTAATCAATATGAAACCGAAGTCGCTCTTGCTGATTTGGAGAGCAATAAATGGATTATTTGGCAGGATAACGGCTTGATTGCATTATCGGCAGAAGGGCAGAGACTGTTTCAAGACAATCAGGAATCACCCCATATTCCCACTTTAAAAGAATTTGGTGGTGAATATCGTATGGAATTATTAGATAGTAATTTTCTGAAAAAAAACGACTGTGATAAAAATCGTCAGCAAGCCATTGAGTTAGTCATCGAACCCAAGGTGTTATCAGAAAGTAGCGAAATTGCACAAAAAACATTTCAAAATCGCTTTCGCCAGCTAATAGAAGATGAAATTGTTGAAGTTAAAAATGAAGTAGGTGAAATTGAAAAGGATATTTCACTATATAAGATTGATGTTATTGAACCCAAAGGTGCGCCTGATTATTTCCGTTTCACGCAACAATTCGAGTTATTGCCTGAAACAGGACAAGCTAAAGAACGCAATGATGTGCCGATAATTACTCATCAAGAAAATATTCAGCAAGCCATTACTGCACAACTGGAGCAATTTGATAGTCATGATAATTTGCGTCAACTGCGTAATAGTATGGCAGAAATTACTGATGATGATACTTTGAAGGTGCTATTCGGCGGAATATTGGACTTTAACGAATTTTTAAAAGTTTATCAGGAGCATGAACAACAAAATGGCTTGTATTTTTTAGGACAAATTTATCATCAAGAACCCTTGTTCGAACAAATCAATAAAATTTTAGATAACTTAAACAAAAAATCACCTAAAAAACTCTATTGGTTGGTTCCAAGCGATATTTACTGGGGAAAACAACGGAAAATTCATGATAAAATTCAAAATCTAATAGATAAACAAAAAAATGGCTATGATTTTCACCTGTACTTACCTTTGCCTTCCGAACGAAATCAACATGAAAAACAAGAATGGCTAAATCACTTTAAAGATATATCAGATAAAGTACTTTACGGATTCTGTGAAGGTTTTTTAGATGGAAATACTGAAATTCTATTTCTAGAAGATAAATTTGCTGTTGTTTGTTATCACGCAAAACTATCTTCTTATCCTGTGACATTGCCTATCGGGTTTATGACTACCGATATTAAAAAAATAAATCATATTATAAGATTGGCTAAAAATTATCTAAATTCCGCCCTATTCCCTGATAGAGATGAAGATGAAATAAGACAAAAAGACTTTGGTTTGTTAAAACCATAGCAGCATAATCTTTATATATACAATGGACAAACTCAAAGTCCTAAAACACTTCTGCTCCGCCGCCGAATCCACCTGCAAAACGGCGAACTTGTAGAACCCCTCCCCGACGTCCCGCGCCGCCCGTGGCAACTCTACATCTACCGCCCGCAACGCACAGTAACTTCCGGGCGCGTGTTAAAGGTGTTCGACTGGCTGACGGAGGTGTTGCGGGAAATGTATGATAAAAAGGCTACTTGAAAATCAAGAAGGCTCAAGCGACATTCATCGTCTGTTTCCGCTTGCCTTCAGGTCGTCTGAAAACACATTTACAAACTCAAACATCAGAATATCAATACCCAATACGGCTCATGCTGAGATCCGATACTCCGGACAGATTTAGCATCTTTATTATGTCTCAACCCAAGCTGCATTTACCGATTTGAATCGGCTATACTACCGCCTTTCCTTAAAACACACATCGTCATGAGCACCAAAAAATTTCCCGTCCCCCTCAGCTATTTCAGCATGCCGTTGGGGCTTTTCGCGCTCGGTTTGTCGTGGCGTTACGGTGCGCGTATCGGGCTTTTACCGAATTGGGCTGCGGAAACGCTGTTAACTGCCGCTTTCGTGCTTTGGCTGCTGCTGGTTATTGCCTACATCATCAAAATCCGTTTTTTCCGCCCCGAATTTTTGCAGGATTTGCGGGATTTGGTGCAATGCTGTTTCATCAGCGCGATTCCGATTACCACGATGCTGGCAGGTTTGGCAGCCTTACCCTACCAAACGCTACTGGCAAAAGGGTTGATTTTGCTCGGAACGGCGGGACAGTTGGCATTTGCCATGTACCGCGCAGGCGGCTTGTGGCGCGGCGTCCATACCCTTGATGCCACCACGCCGATTGTTTACCTGCCCACCGTTGCCACCAATTTTGTCAGCGCGACCGCAATGGCGGCATTGGGTTGGTCGGATTACGCTTGGCTGTTTTTGGGCGCGGGGATGTTTTCATGGCTTAGCTTGGAAGCCGCCATATTGAGCCGTTTGCGCACCGGCACACCCGTCAACGCCCCTGTGCGCGGTATTGTCGGCATTCAGCTTGCGCCCGCTTTTGTCGGCTGTGGCACCTATTTTGCCGTATCGGGCGGGCACATCGATACCTTCTCGCTGCTTTTAATCGGCTACGGCTGCCTGCAATTCCTGCTACTGCTGCGCCTTCTACCTTGGATGCTGGAGAAAGGATTCAGCCCCAGCTTTTGGGGTTTCTCGTTCGGTTTGGCGGCAATGACAGGCTGCGGTTTTCATTTGATTGCCGAAGAGCGTTTACTGTTTTTAAGCTATTTCCTCGCCACCGCAGGCTCCGGCTTGGTGATGTTGCTGTTGCTGGCGACTTTGAATTTAGCGAGACAGGGACGGTTGTTGGTTAAATGAAAAATCGTGCGATTTAAAGGCGTTATAAAACGGACATGGATACGAACATGGTTTTAGGTCGTCTGAAAACTACATTTGGAAATTCAAACCGATGAAGATAAACCCTGAAAACGGCAGCATCATCCTGCCGGACGGCAACATTATTGGCGCACGCACCACGCTTGATGACTGGATTGCATCCTTCCCAAAATCCAGACCGAATCATCTGCAAGCGGGAATAACATTTTTCAGTTTGTCATTTACCAAACAGTCCGAACAATACACCCTTACTGCCCAGTTCGAGCAGCAGCGGCTGGAGCGCTTATCCATATTCTTCTGCCCGATAGGCGAGGACAATAGCTGGGCAGCATGGTCGGAAGAGCGCGAATTGCAACGTAGAAAACAGTTTGATCGATGGCTGGATAAACAACTGGGCGATGCCCCTTGCTCCATTGAAACATCGGCAGCAGGCAAATGCCGTCGATTTGCATGGGGCAATGCGAGCGCGTACTACCACAATAAAGACGGCAGTACGATGATCGCCATCAGTTATCGCTGAACGCCTTTCAAAGGATGCCCCATGCACTACCAATCGCTAACCGCCGCGCTGGAACAATATAGCAGCAGCCTGACCCAGAATCCCGCCTCCCCCGACAGCCTCGCCCTGCATATCGACCGTCAAACGCAAGGCTGCCTGAAACTCCACACACCCGACGGTATCAGCCTCAGCCTGACTTGCCACGACGAACCCGTGTTCTGGTCGTTCTTCAGCCACGATTTATACGACGTTTACCTCGTCCGCAGCTACGCCGAAAGCTGGCAGGCATACCAGCCCGTCGGGTACATCGGCAGCCGCGTAAACGAACATATCGCCCGCCTGCCCGCCGCAGAGCAAGGCCTGTTGTGGAACAAATATTTCATCGAACAACTCGCCGCCCACGACACAGGGCTGCTCGGCATCGGCGAATGGCATTTCAACTACCGCCCTGCCCAAACCCTGCCGTAGCGATGGGGCGAATGCCGACACGACACCACCGTAGTACAACCCGAAACCGACAAAAACTACGCCCAATGGCTGTTTTCAGGTAGCCGTTTCGACGCGCTGGACAACAATTTCTACATCCAAGCCGAACGCTTCATCACCCTGAAAACCCACCACGCCGAAGACGGTCGTCTGAAATATTGGCGCAAACGCGCACGACAAAACCAACTGCCGCCCGTCTTGGCGTACGAACTCCCTGCCCTATCCAACCGCCGGCTGATTTTAGACGGACACCTGCGCCTCGCCGCCGCGCTCACCGAAGGGCAACTACCGCCCATCATCGCCATTCAGGCCACCACCGCCCGACACAGCCGGCAAACCGCCGCCGAACGTGAAACCGCAAAAGCCGCCGCCCTGTCGCAATACGAAAAAATCGCCCAACAAACCAACAACAATCCCCAAGCCTTAAACGCCGTCAGCCAGCACATCGTCCACGCTTTCGATACCCGCCCCTACCTGCTGCACACCACCCGCGCCGCCACCGACATCGCCCCGAAAACCTGGCTGCAACAACTGCAAACCTACGCCGCGCAACACGGTTTCGCCGAAGAATTTGAACGCGTTTGGACAACCGAATCATGGCCGATGAAACGGGTAGCCGCTTTTGGGGTCGTCTGAAAGCGCAGCTTCAACGAAGTTAAAACGAAGTTTCTGCGCAGTCAAAAGGCTACCTGAAAGCCCAAAAGCAGCCTGCACTTTGAAAACAAGGTACAGGCTGCTTAGGGTAATGTGTCGTTTATCAATCCAGTTTCACGATTTCTCCGTCTTCTGGAACGTTCACACGGCTCTCAATGCCTTGACCGCGTATAAATTTACGCATATCGGCGCGGCTGACGGCGGTATGATTCACGGTATCCATGTGTACGGTGATGATTTTGGCTTTAGGCATGACTTGGCTGGCTTTTAATACATCAGCCGTCCCCATAATAATGCCGTCTGAAATGCCTGAAATCAGCGCGTATCCCGTGTTCATAATCAGATAATCGGGTTTGTAGCGGTTCAATGCTTTGTTTACATCTGCCGTCCACACAGTATCACCCATAATATAAGCGGTTTTATGTCCGCTGCTTTGGAATACCACACCCATTGCATCGCCTAAGATTTCGGCTAGCTGAGGGTTGGCATACATGGCTTCTGTACCGTGTACGCCGCCGGTTTTGCTGATGGTTACGCCGTTGAAGACAGTGCTGCCGTTCAATACGCGTACATCAGCAAAGCCTTGGCTGCGGATTTTTGCCGCGTCGGCTTGGTGCTGCACATATACGGGCAGGTTTTTCGGAATGGAACGTGCGGCGGTTTCGTCCCAATGGTCTTCGTGAGTATGGGTAACGATAACTGCATCCACACCGTCCAAAATTTTATTCACGCTCATCGGTAGCCCGACCAGCGGCATTTTGGCTTGGTTATTGAACGTGCCGGCAAAGCCGTTCATGGAATGCTTGGGGGCGAAAAACGGGTCAATCAAAAACGTCTGCCCCGCATATTCGACCTTGGCGGTAGCGTTACGGATATGTTGGTATGAATCGTCTGCCCAAGCGGAAAAGGCTGTCGCACCCAAAACAGTGGCAAGAATAAATTGCTTGAATTTCATGATGTTGCTCCTTAAAAAATCATGGAGCGTATTTTAAGCAGCAGGTGCATCGGCTAAAATAGGCAATATTGCCAATAAACGTAAGTATAGTGCCAAAATGTCGTCTGAAAACGAGCGTAACGAGTTTCGCCAAAATCAAACTGTTCCCAAAATCGTGCTATATGCTCAATCGGGCATGAATGATTTTGTCTTCAACATTCCCTTTTCTGTTTTTCAGACGACCTATCGGGACAATCCGCTCTTTGACCTGAAGATCTGTTCCGATGACAGCAAAGACGTCATCACAGCACTGGGCGCAAGCATTCCCGTACACGGCGGCTTGGATTTGACGGAAGAAGCCGACATCATCGTCATCGCAGGCTGGCGCAATATTGAAGAAGCCCCGACACCCGAGTTGAGCGCACATTTACAGAAAGCAGTGCAACGTGGTGCGCATATCACCGCTCTATGTTACGGCACTTACGCCCTTGCCTACACAGGACTTTTAGACGGCAGAACCGCCGCCACCCACTGGCTCGCCGAAGACGACTTTGTCCGCCGTTTCCCTAAAATTCATCTGGATACTAACCGCCTATATGCGGAAGACGGCAACTTTTTAACATCGGCAGGTGCGGCGGGCGGGCTGGATTGCTGCCTGTACCTCATCCGCAAAATCTACGGTGCAACCGTTGCCAACGACCTTGCCCGTACCTTGGTTGCGGCACCACACCGCGAAGGCGGGCAGGCACAGTTTATCCACCGACCTGTCGAACGTCGTACCGCCGATGACAAAATCAATCACTTATTGGACGAACTGCGCCAAAACCTTGCGACCCCATACCGCTTGGACGATTTGGCAAAAAAATTAGCTGTTTCCCGCCGAACCTTTATCCGCCATTTTTCTCAAGCCACAGGCATGAATTTCGGTGAGTGGCTCACAACAGAGCGGCTATGGCAGGTACAGGATTTGTTGGAAAATACGGATTTGCCGATAGAACGCATCGCCGAACAAAGCGGCTTCGGCAGCGCGGCAAACCTACGTTTGCAGTTCAAAGCCAAGTTTAAAATCAATCCGAATGCCTGGCGGAAAGTATTTGGCAGATAGCTCGCGTTAGTCAATCCAAGATACCTGGGTGCAGGCTGCTTTGAAGGTCGTCTGAAAACAGCCTGCACTTGCCACTTGCTGTAACCGCATGATATTTCTAAACTACCCTTCCCCACTTTTAAAGAAACGCCCATGAAATCCAAACTATCCGTGCTTACCATCTCCGCCCTTCTCGCCGCCTGTTCTGCCGTTCCGCATCATAACGAACAGGCGAAAGCCCTGCTGGACGAAGGCATCGCCCTGTATCAGAAGCACGATTACCGACACGCCAAACGCTATTTTGAGCAGGCGCAGCAGGCGGGGCATATGAAAGCGCCGCGCTATCTGGGTTTGATGTATCTGAACGGCGAAGGCGTCGCCCAAAATGCGCAAACCGCTTTCGCCTACTTCACGCAGGCAGCCGAAGCGGGCGACATCACGGGGCAATACTGGTTGGGCTATTGTTACGAAAACGGCGTTGGTACAGAAAAAGACATGACCCAAGCCGTGCGCTGGTATCAAAAATCCGCCACACGCGGCGACCATGTTTCCCAGCCCGCCATTGACGCGCTGAACCGCTTGGGCGTAAAAACAAATTAACCGTTTCCCTCAATCTTTCAAGGAGTTTCCATGAAAAAAACCATCTCCGTCATCGCCGCCGGCCTGCTACTGGCAGCCTGCACCGCCACGCAAAACACCGCTGAAAACAGCACCGCCGCCCAAAGCGCGCAAAATCCCGCTTGGGACAAACAATACGGCGGTGCAGACAAATCCTACGACAGCCACCTGCTCGCCCTGCGCGAGCAAATCGCCCCTCGTTTTGAAGTGCTGACCTTCAAAGACCCGCAAACGGGCAAAGAAATGCAGTACAACCTGTACACGCCGAAAAATCTCGAACCCGGCCGCCAATACCCGCTGGTAATGTTCATTGCCGACGCCAGCACGGCAGGCAAAGGCGTGAAAGCCCCGCTGATGCAGGGCTACGGCGGCATTATTTGGGCTACCGACGAAGCGCAGGCAAAACATCCCGCCTTCGTCCTCGTGCCGTCCTACACCGAAACGGCGGTCAACGACCAATGGCAAACCTCAGACGAAGTCGGCATGACCCTGCGCCTCGTCAAAAGCCTGATGACCCAAAAACCGATCGACTCCGACCGCGTTTACACTACCGGCCAATCCATGGGCGGCATGATTTCCTTTTATCTCAACAGCATCGAGCCGAATTTCTTTGCCGCTTCCATGTTCGTCGGCAGCCAATGGGACATCAATGTGTTGAAACCGCTGACGCAGGCGAAATTCATCTACACCGTTTCCGCCGCCGACCCGAAGGCATCGGCAGGTATGGCGCAAGTCGGCGAAATGCTGCAACAAAACAAAGTCGCCTACGCCGAAACCGAGTTCTCCGCCAAATTGCCGCAGGCGGAACAAGACGCAAAAGTCCAACAAATGCTCGTCCAAGGCAAACGCATCAACTTCATCCGCTTCACGCCGAATACGGTGATTCCAGAAAACAGCACCCACAAAGGCGCGGAGCATATGTATTCGTTTGATTACGCCTATTTGCTCGAACCCGCCCGTGATTGGCTGATGCAACAGAAACGGGGGAAATAAGTCTTTTGATTTGAAGGTCGTCTGAAAAAATCTTCACACCGGTTTTCAGACGACCTTTACTATAGTGGATTAACTTTAAATCAGGACAAGGCGACGAAGCCGCAGACAGTACAGATAGTACGGCAAGGCGAGGCAACGCCGTACTGGTTTAAAGTTAATCCACTATACTTCTAAAAGGTCGTCTGAAAACCGTTCTCCCCTAAAGCCACTTTTCAGCTATCCTTAGCCTATTTCGACCCAGCAAGTAGATCAGATTAAAAACCCAACTTCCACCAAAATCTCTGCCTAACCCGCCGCCGTTTCAGACGACCTACCAAAGTTTTCGGAACATGAGCCGCGCCGCTTTGTCGAAGTTGCAAAGGATATTTATGATGCAGCCTGAACATACTCCCTTAATCGAATTCAAAAACGTCAGCAAACGCTACGACAACCACACCGCCGTAAACGAACTGAACCTGACCATTTACCAAGGCGAATTTTTCGTGTTGGTGGGCGGTTCGGGCAGCGGCAAATCGACCACGCTGCGCATGATTAACGCGCTGACCGAGCCGACCGACGGCGATGTTTATTTCAACGGCAGGCGTATCAAAGATTACGACATCCGCAGGCTGCGCCACCGCATTGGTTATGTGCTGCAACAAATCGCCCTGTTCCCCACCATGACCGTGCGGCAAAACATCGAGCTGATGCCCGACATTTTGGGCTGGGACAAATCGAAGCGCACATCGCGCGTGAACGAACTGCTCGAGCTGGTCGGTATGCCGCCCGAAACCTACCTAAACCGCTATCCGCACGAACTTTCCGGCGGCGAACAGCAGCGCATCGGCATCCTGCGCGCCATCGCCGCCAAACCCGACATCCTGCTGATGGACGAACCCTTTTCCGCCCTCGATCCGCTCGCCCGCGCTTCCCTTCAGGAAACGGTTTCCCTGATTCACAAAAAACTCGGCACCACCATTGTTTTCGTTACCCACGACATGAACGAAGCCGCCAAGCTCGCCTGCCGCATCGGCGTAATGCACCAAGGCAGGCTGATTCAAGTCGATACGCCGCAGGATATTCAAAACCATCCGGCAGATGATTATGTGCGCTCCCTGTTCGGCGCGGCGCAGCCGGAAAACACCGCCTCCGCCGACGAAGTCATCAACCTTTACCGCCGTTTGGATGCAGACGGCAAAGCGCGGGTAAGGGAACACTGGGCAAAAGAAGAAAACAAAGAAAATTAGAAACAGGGTCGTCTGAAAACGTCAAAATGGTTTGAGGCAGCTTGCGATATTTGTTTGAACGCTGCCGAAACGTCGTTTTCAGACGACCTTTTCCCAATCTGTATCCCGATATTGTTATAATCCGAGCTGTCCGGACAACCACCGATTTATATCCATATGAACACCTTCATCCTCCACGACACACGCCCTTATCCACAAACTCCGGTTAAAAACCATTTACTGGTAAACGCCTCCCTGCTCGCACACGGCACGACCGCCGCAACCCGCAAGATCGCTGTGGGGCAGTTGCAAACCGAAATCCGCAGCCAGCTCCATCAAAACTACTACGTCAACCTGTCCGTCGCCATGACCATGGCACCCGATGCGGAGACCTACAACGCGCTGATACAGAGCATCAATCAAGTCTTATCCGCCGAAAACGACGACGAAGCCCAATGGTTCGCCCTGCCCGTTGTCATCGTCGCCGGCTGCAAACAGGAGCGCACGCTGTCCCTGACGCTGCCTACCGAAGCACTGACCGCCTGCTTGTCCAACTATCCCCACTTGCGCGCCTTAACGCAAAACACCCAATGGCTGCCCTTCCTCGCCCATTCAGACGACCTCAGCGGCATCACGCCTGAACAATGGTGGAATGCGAAACAAAACAGCGAATCCGCTGCCGCATTCCTGCAAACCTTTGAAGACAAACCGCTGATTTGCCCCGAAGGACAATCTGTCCACGTCGTTTACGCGCTGGGCTACGGCGATAAAAACCTGCAAACCGCATTGGGCGTCAACCTGCAACAAGCAGGCCTGCCGCTGATGCAGGTTTGGCAGGAAAGCCTTGCCGCCGACGGCGTTACCCTCTTCACCAATCCGCTGTCCCCGAACACCCCACTCCAAGCCCTGACCGATGGCAGCCACACCCGTCAGCGCATGGCGATGGACGTGTTCGCCACCAATGCCATCCGCGCCATCCGTATGCAAAGTCCGCGCGTCGGCGTCGTCATCGCCGCAAGGGCGGGCGGGCAGATTCTGTTTGGCTTCAACGCGACCGACAGCGCGTTTGAAGTCGTCCCGCAAGTGTTCGTGTGGAACCTTTCGTCTTCCGACAACATCGCCGTCATCCAACACAACTTCCTCGACCTGATGGCAGAATGCCGCGTCGAGCATATCCGCATCCTGCACGACGTTTTGCCGGAAAATGCCGACCTGCCGACCTACGCGCAATCCCTGTCCCTAGACGGACACAACCCATTCTTCTCCGAACACGCCTAAACCGCCTATGAAAAACCATTCCGTACTCTTCGTCTGCCTCGGCAACATCTGCCGCTCGCCCATGGCGGAATACGTCCTGCGCCACCGCGCCCGCGAAGCAGGCGTAGCCCACCGCGTCCGCACCGACAGCGCAGGCACATCCGGCTGGCACGACGGCGAAAACATGCACCAAGGCACGCGCAAAACCCTCGCCACCCACGGCATCGACAATCAAGGTTTTACCAGCAGCAAAGTGCGTTCCGAAGATTTCGATGAATTCGACTTCATCATCGCCATGGACGACAACAACCTTGCCGAACTGGAAAAAATGTTCGGCAAACACCCTGACAAAATCTTCAAACTCACCGACCTCATCCCCGAAAGCGGCTACCGCCACGTCCCAGACCCGTGGCACACCGGTGACTTTAACGAAACCTTCAGGCTTGTGGACGCAGGCAGCGTCGCGCTGCTGAAAAAGCTTGGCTTGGTTTGAATCGGTTGACACAACATTTAAAGTTGAACACAACTCAGTAAAAAAGGTCCTTGGATTCGGATTTCAAGTGCAACACTAGTGTATCAGCGGTTTGAACAGATTCAAGAATAAAACACTTGGCGTTTCGTAGCCAAGTGTTTTTCTTGGCCGGTGGTTCAACTCATCTTGAACCCTGCGTATCTCCCGATCACTGATGTTGCGGAAATCGGTTTGCTTGGGGAAATATTGCCGGATGAGTCCGTTGGTGTTCTCATTCAGCCCTTTCTCCCACGAATGGTAAGGGCGGCAAAAATAGGTTTCCGCCTTCAATGCTTTGGCTATTTTGGTGTGTTGGTAAAATTCTTTACCGTTGTCCATGGTGATGGTGTGCACTCTGGCTTTATGTGCCCTTAATACCCTAATGGCTGCCAGAGCAGTGTCTTCGGCTTTGAGGCTGTCCAATTTGCAGATGATGGTGTAGCGGGTAACGCGTTCGACCAAGGTCAGTAATGCGCTTTTCTGTCCTTTGCCGACGATGGTGTCGGCTTCCCAATCACCGATGCGGGCTTTTTGGTCGACGATAGCGGGTCGGTTTTCTATGCCGACGCGGTTGGGCACTTTGCCTCCGGTCCATGTGCTGCCGTAGCGTTTGCGGTAGGGTTTGCTGCATATTCTGAGGTGTTGCCACAAAGTGCCGCCGTTGCTTTTGTCTTGGCGGAGGTAGCGGTAAACGGTGCTGTGATGGAGCGTGATCCCGTGGTGTTTGCGCAGGTAGGCGCATACTTGTTCGGGACTGAGTTTGCGGCGGATAAGGGTGTCGATGTGTTGAATGAGCTGCGAATCGAGCTTATAGGGTTGTCGCTTACGCTGTTTGATAGTCCGGCTTTGCCGCTGGGCTTTTTCGGCGCTGTATTGCTGTCCTTGGGTATGGTGCCGCTTGATTTCGCGACTGATGGTGCTTTTGTGACGGTTAAGCTGTTTGGCGATTTCGGCGATGGTGCAGTGGCGGGACAGGTATTGGATGTGGTATCGTTCGTCTTGGGTCAGTTGTGTGTAGCTCATGGCAATCTTTCTTGCAGGAAAGGTCGTATGCTACCGCATACTGACCTTTTTCTGTTATGGAAAGTTGCACTTCAAATGCGAATCCGCCGTCGTCTGAAACCTCAAATTTGAGTTTCAGACGACCTTTTTCTCTATCTTTATTTATGCAGGCTTATGAGGGCTGTCCGATTTTCTTGACCTTTTTAGCATTCAAACGCGCAATAATCATCAAACAGGAGACAACGAAATAGACACCAGCAGCAAACATAAACAGCATACTTATCAAGCCTTGCGCCATGTCTCCGCAACACGGCGGCGTCGAATTGCTCCAATACCAAAACAGATACAAGCCATTAAAGAGCGATGTTACCAAAAGAGAGGCAAGAAAATATCTCTTGAAATAAAGATAGGGCAGGCAGAGAAAAAATTGCACCAACAAAGCAAATCCGGCAACTTCGAGCGCTTCTTTCGGTTCATTCGTCCCTAAATCAAAATATTGCGCCCAAGCATAAGACCAGACGGTCATAGCGACTACAATCACAACCGCCACGGTCAATAAAGAAAAAATCCGCTGTTGCGTCTCTTGAAATTGGAAAACCACGATCGTTCAAACCTCCTTAAAGCGGCATTTTCAAGCCCATTTATATTAAGGGTTCGATTTTTATTCAAAACCCTTATTCAGTCAACATGACGCCGCTGATTTCAACCCGCCTTTTCAGACGACCCCTCGATCTTTTGCACAACAACACCATCAAACCGCACTCGCCGCCCCATGCGCCTTGGTTTCCTATACAATATCGCGCAATACAAACCTACCCTACCACCATGTCCAAAAAAATCCTCATCGTCACCCCGAGCTGGATCGGCGACTGCGTCATGACCCAGCCGCTTTACCGCCGCCTGCACGAACTCCACCCCGGTTGCACCATAGACGCATTCGCGCCCAAATGGTCGATGGCGGTGTTCGAGCGTATGCCGGAAATCAGCCGCGTCATCGAAAACCCGTTCGGACACGGCGCGTTGGAACTGAAAAAACGCTGGCGAATCGGGCGCGAACTGGGCAAACAAGGTTACGACCAAGTCATCGTCCTGCCCGGTTCGCTCAAATCCGCCCTCATCGCTTTCGCCACCGGCATTAAGCAGCGCACCGGCTACGTCGGCGAATCGCGCTATCTGCTGCTCAACGACATCCGCAAACTCGACAAAGCCGCCCTGCCCCTGATGGTCGACCGCTATACCGCCCTCGCCCACCCGACGCAGGCGGACTTCAACGGACATTCCGATAACCCGCGTTTCACCATTTCCTCCGAAAGCCGCGTCGCTGCCCTTGCCAAATACGGCTTAAACACCGATAAACCCGTTCTCGCCTTCTGCCCGGGTGCGGAATACGGCCCCGCCAAACGCTGGCCCGCACGCCATTTCGCCGAACTCGGCCGCCGCTATCTGGCTGAAGGCTGGCAGGTTTGGCTGTTCGGCTCGCAAAAAGATTTCGACATCGCCGAAGAAATCAACCGCCTTTCAGACGGCCTCTGTACCAACCTTTGCGGCAAAACCAACCTTTCCGAAGCGATCGACCTGCTCTCCTGCGCCGACACCGTCGTCTGCAACGACAGCGGCCTGATGCACCTCGCCGCCGCCCTCGACCGCAAACTCGTCGCCGCCTACGGCTCGTCCAGCCCCGACCACACCCCGCCCTTGAGCCAAAAAGCCAAAATCGTCAGCCTGCACCTCGAATGCTCGCCCTGCTTCAAACGCGAATGCCCGTTGGGACACACCGACTGCCTGAACAAACTCACGCCGGACATGGTTCAAAAAGCGGCGGAGGAATTGGCGCAAACGGAATCTGAATAAGCCATCAACCGAAAAATTCTAAATCTGCAACAAAACCATACGACAAAAGGTCGTCTGAAACCTTATTCCGGTTTTCAGACGACCTTTCAGATGCTCAAAATCTGGATATTTAATCTTGCAATGCGGCGGCGATTTCGTTGCGCAGTTTGTTTAAAAACCTGCCGTGGCGCACCCATTGGGCGGCGGCTTCATGATCATTCCCTGCAAAAGCGGTTCGCAAATCTTGATACAGCTTGTCTTGTTCGCCGCTGATTTCTTGATCCAACGCGCGCAGGGCTTCGTTGTTTTGCTCCATTTGCGCATCCATCAGCGTTTCGCGCCATTCCATTTGCTGCATGAGAAATTCGGGAGCGAAAGAGGTATGCTCCGGCGCATCGGCATTAATGCCCTGCGCTTTCAGAAGATACGCGGCGCGGTCGATGGGATTTTTCAAAGTGCGGTAGGCATCGTTGATGGTGGAAGACATCATCACTGCCTGCTTTTGCTCGAAGGCGGAGGCAGAAGCGAATTTGTCGGGATGAAAACGGGCAGCCAAGGCGCGGTAGGTTTGCTCCAAGTTTTCGGCATCGATATCGAAAGTGGGTTCAAGCTGGAAGAGTGTGAAATATTGAGACATGGCAGGATAATTAATGTGAAATTTTCGGCAGAAGCCTGATTTTGCCTTATAATCCGCTGATTCTTAACCAAAAGGACTGAATATGAGCAGTAAAGTACAGCACAATAAAGGCAAAATACGCGACAATGCTTTAAAAGCCTTAGTGAAATCCGATTTGTTCCGACACAAGGTCGAACGAAAAAGAAAAGGCAAAGGCAGCTACAACAGACAGGAAGCGAAAAAATGGCGGGACGGTTTTGATACTGTCCCGCCACTTTTTTGTCTTAAACGTGAAAGCTCTCGCCGCAGCCGCAAGAGTCTTTGACGTTCGGGTTTTCAAATTTGAAACCTTCCTGCAAACCTTCTTTGGTGTAATCGACCTGCGTTCCGTCCAGATAAACCAAACTTTTCGGGTCGATATAAACGCGCGCGCCGTGTTCTTCAAAAATCAGGTCGTCGTCGTTGACTTCATCGACAAATTCAAGGTTATACGCCATGCCCGAGCAGCCGCTGGTTTTTACCCCCAAGCGCACGCCCAAGCCTTTGCCGCGCTTGGTCAAGTAGCTGTTGATGTGTTTGGCTGCGTTTTCTGTGATGGTAATCATGCTTCTTTCCTTATTCGCAATCATTGTCTTATTTTGCCTGCTTTCATTTTCAGACGACCTATTGCCTTTCAGGTCGTCTGAAAACGCTGTTTTGCCCACTCTATCGCGGCGGAAACGGCTGCTTTTGCCTGCGGACTGTTTTTCCAACAAGTCGAGCCGGTCAGTTTTGCTCCTTGTTCCAAAATGTCTTCCAAATCTGCTGCCGCCAGCGTGGCAACATCATCCAAACCCATTTGCTGCAAACGCTGCAATACGGTTTTGCCTATGCCTTTGACGGCAAGCAGGGATTGGGCTTCTTCATCGGTAAAAGGCATGTTGTCTCCTTCAATTTTCAGGCATATCGACTAAATATAAGCCTACAGCTTATCGCCCTCTCCCTAACCCTCTCCCGCGGGGAGAGGGGATAGATTGGCAGGCAGTCCCAAATTCGGCGACAACTTCCAAACGATTAAGTTTTTGTGCCCTTATCCTCTTCTTCACGAGAGCAGGCATGTCGTCTCCTTTGATTTTGCAGGCGTATTGACTAAACATAAGCCTACGGCTTATCGCCCTCTCCCTAACCCTCTCCCGCGGGGAGAGGGGATAGATTGGCAGGTAAGTCCCAAATTCGGCGACAACTTCCAAACGATTAAGTTTCTGTGTCCTTGTCTTCCACCTCTAAGTGAGAAGGGAACAAGCCTTCGAGTTTACTTTTTCCGGAAACCCTAAGACTTTCAGGAATCCTACAAACGTCTGCCGACAAAGCGCCAACTGAATCGGTTTATTTGTTTTCCTGACGTTTGCGATAGTCGGCAACAGCCGCTTTTACCGCATCTTCAGCCAAGATGGAGCAGTGGATTTTTACCGGCGGCAGCTCCAATTCTTCGGCGATTTCGCTGTTTTTAATTGCCAGCGCATCATCCAAGCTTTTACCTTTGACCCACTCGGTAATCAGGCTGGACGAAGCGATGGCGGATCCGCAGCCGTAGGTTTTAAATTTCGCATCTTCGATGATGCCTTCGTCGTTCACTTTGATTTGCAGGCGCATGACGTCGCCGCAGGCCGGCGCACCGACCATACCGGTGCCGACAGACTCGTCGTTTTTGTCGAAAGTACCGACGTTGCGGGGGTTTTCATAGTGGTCAATTACTTTATCGCTGTATGCCATGATGTGGTTTCCTTAATGTTTTTTAATGGTTTCAGTGGTTTGTTTACTGGTTTTCAGACGACCTAGAATTTAGATTTTGCACGCGCCGCCTTCGCAGCCGTCATCGTTTTCCGAATCGACGCCGCCTTCCACGGTAACGCCGTCAAAATCTTCAAGCAGGTTATCGAGATTGTCCAAATCTAAATCTTGTTCATTCATGGTTTTGTATCCTTGATTTTAATGTGGTGTCTTTTAGGTCGTCTGAAAAGGTCTTTCTAGTTTTCAGACGACCTTTTTTGTTTTCAGTATGTGCTTAGGTGGGTTGTTATACTTAATGTTACCTCAACCACACATGACAACTTGATTTAACTTCAAAAAATTTCTCAATATTATCTCTATCTACTTTTGAAATATTTGATATTAATCTTCCCATGAAAGCAGTTTTCAAAGTATTTGTAGATGCCTTGACAATTTTATGAAATTTTCTCGCCAATTCAAAAGTAAATTGCTTTTCCAAAAAAATATATTTATCTCCAAAAGTATTTAACTCAAGCACCTTTTGAGAATCTACCTGCGTCAAAGTACCACCCGTATGAACAATAGAGTGTCTTAATTGCCACAAAACTTTTAGTTTGTTAATAACATCTGGTTCATATATATTACCTTTTCCTGTAAAGATTTTAAAATATGAATTAACAGAATTAGGGTTATGCCAATCATTCATTGCATCAGCAAGTAGAAAACCAACTGAAATATTACTAAAATTTCTATATGCTGCTAATTTAGAAAAATTTATATCTATTTGTGTAGCGTTTCTTAAACTTTTTTGCACATTACTGATATCAAATTCCTTTAAATAAACAGAACGTTCAAATGCCCCAGCAAATAAATATCTCTGATAAGTTTCAAAATGTCCCATTACTGTTGGAAGCATTGCTTGTACAAAATGTTGTAATGCATCTGCACTTGCTTTTTTATAATTACCATCTTGTTTTTTAGGAAAATGGTCAATGCACAATTGGACTGCATCCTTAGTTTCAATTGTATACTTTAAAAAAGCTGAAGCAGGGGCTATTAAATAGTCATTATGTCCTACGTGAGTTGTACATCCATGATTTAAGATATATTCATGAAACTCTTTTGAGCGAACTGGCATATTTTTCCTGAGAAATTTGAAAAAAGCATAAATTACCTAACATAAGACACGAATCAAAACATCCGCGCCCCCACACAAATGTAGATTCCTTTTAATGCGCCGCCCATTCAATCGAGTTCAAATCAATCCCGTCTTTGAACATTTCCCACAGCGGAGACAGTTCGCGCAGTTTGCCGATTTTGGATTTGATCAGTTCGGCGGCGAATTGCACTTCTTCTTCCGTGGTCATGCGGCCGAAGGTGATGCGCAGGGATGAGTGCGCCAGTTCGTCGTTGCGGCCGAGCGCGCGCAGGACGTAGCTGGGTTCGAGCGAGGCGGAGGTACAGGCGGAGCCGCTGGATACGGCGAGTTCTTTCACTGCCATAATCAGGCTTTCGCCTTCGACGAAGTTGAAGCTGACGTTCAGGTTGTTCGGGGCACGGTGTTCGAGGTCGCCGTTGATATAGACTTCTTCGATGCCTTCGATGCCTTTGAGGAAGATGTCGCGCAGTTTGCGGTAGTGCGCCATGTCTTGCTCGAGTTCTTCTTTGGCGATGCGGAAGGCTTCGCCCATGCCGACGATTTGGTGGGTGGGCAGGGTACCGCTGCGGAAGCCGCGTTCGTGGCCGCCGCCGTGCATTTGGGCTTCGAGGCGGACGCGAGGTTTGCGGCGGACGTACAGCGCGCCGATGCCTTTGGGTCCGTACACTTTGTGGCCGGACATGGACAGCAGGTCGATTTTGGCAGCTTCTACGTCCACAGGCACTTTGCCGCAGGCTTGGGCGGCATCGACGTGGAAGATGATTTTGCGTTCGCGGCAGATTTCGCCGATGGCGGGAATGTCTTGCACTACGCCGATTTCGTTGTTTACCCACATTACGGAAATCAGGATGGTGTCGTCGCGGATGGCGGCTTTGAGTTCTTCCAAATCAATCAGGCCGTTTTCCTGCACGCCAAGGTAGGTTACTTCAAAACCTTGGCGTTCGAGTTCACGCATGGTGTCGAGCACGGCTTTGTGTTCGGTTTTGACGGTGATAAGGTGTTTGCCTTTGGTTTTGTAGAAGTTTGCCGCGCCTTTGATGGCGAGGTTGTCGGACTCGGTCGCGCCGCTGGTGAAGATGATTTCTTTGGGATCGGCGTTAATCAGGGCGGCGATGTCAGCGCGAGCTTTTTCGACGGCCTCTTCTGCTTCCCAGCCGAATGCGTGGCTGTTGGAAGCGGGGTTACCGAAGGTTTCGGTCAGATAGGGAATCATTTTTTCGGCAACGCGTTTGTCAACGGGGGTGGTGGCGGCGTAGTCGAGATAAACGGGGGTTTTGACGGTCATGGTTTGCTCTTTCTTTTTCTGTAATGTACTTAATGGATATGTGTAAATTGGATGACGTGGCTGCCGTCATCGCTGTTTTTCTGTTCGATGATGCTTTGCAGGGTAACGCTGCTGAGGTAGTCGTTGATGGTTTTGTTCAGATTTTCCCAAAGGTCGTGCGTCAGGCAGGGCGCGCCGTGGTAGCAGTTGGCTTTGCTGCTGCATTGGGTGGCGTCCAGCTTGTCTTCGGCGGCGGAAATGATTTGGGCGATATTGATTTGTGCGGGAGGGGCGGCGAGGATGTAGCCGCCGCCGGGGCCGCGCAGGCTTTCAACCAGCCCGGCGCGCCGCAGTTTGCTGAATAGTTGTTCGAGATAGGAAAGCGAAATGCTTTGGCGTTCGCTGATGGCGCTGAGTTTGACAGCACCGGTTTGCGCATTCATCGCCAAATCGATCATGGCGGTAACGGCAAAACGCCCTTTTGTGGTCAGTCTCATGGTAGTTGCCTGTGTCGGCTTTTTTATAGTGGTGCGATTGTCTAATATCTGAGTGTTTCAGTCAAGTATATTCACGAGACTTCCGATTGTTTGTTTAAATGACTGTACATATTGATTTTTATCTCTCTCAAGATTTTTCTTTTTTATCCGAAACTTGGATCCGAGGTCGTCTGAAAAGTGCTATCGCCCTGCTCTTGGCAGGGTTAAAACCATTTGCTTTATAATTGCGATTGATATAGATTATCTAATTCATACTAAATCATTATGGTATTCCCAAAGGTCGTCTGAAACCGCCCTACTCCGTTTCAGACGACCCCAGCCATAACATAAGCAACCCCTTAACAGAGGCAATCAACAATGAAACGCGATTTAAGCAAAATGACCTGTATTGAAGACCTGCGCCTTGTCGCCAAGCGCAAAATGCCGCGCATGTTTTACGATTACATCGATTCAGGTTCTTGGACGGAAACCACCTACCGCGAAAACACTTCGGATTTCAAAGACATCCGCTTCCGCCAAAAGGTATTGGTCAATATGGAAGGTCGTAGTTTAGAGACCAAAATGATCGGTCAGGATGTGAAGATGCCGGTGGCGATTGCACCGACAGGCTTTACCGGCATGGCGCACGCCGACGGCGAAATCTTGGCGGCGCGGGCGGCGGAGAAGTTCGGCATTCCGTTTACGCTCTCGACCATGTCCATCTGCTCGATTGAAGACGTTGCCGAGAACACCAGCGCGCCGTTTTGGTTTCAGCTTTATGTGATGCGCGACCGCGAGTTTATGGAAAACCTGATTAAGCGCGCGAAGGATGCCAAATGTTCGGCATTGGTATTGACCGCCGATTTGCAGGTTTTGGGCCAACGCCACAAAGACATCAAAAACGGCCTGTCCGCACCGCCGAAACCGACCATCGCCAATTTAATCAATCTGGCGACCAAGCCCGAATGGTGCATGAAAATGCTGAACACGGAACGCCGAACGTTCCGCAATATCGTCGGACACGCTAAAAACGTCGGCGATTTGTCTTCACTGTCTTCGTGGACGTCCGAACAATTCGACCCGCGCCTGAGCTGGGACGACGTCGCCCGCATTAAAGATTTGTGGGGCGGCAAGTTGATTATCAAAGGCATTATGGAACCTGAAGATGCGGAAAAAGCAGCGAAAAGCGGCGCGGACGCATTGGTCGTTTCTAACCACGGCGGCCGCCAGCTCGACGATACCGTATCCTCGATCAAAGCCTTGCCCGACATCGTCAGCGCAGTCGGCAGCGACATCGAAGTGTGGATGGACAGCGGCATCCGCAGCGGTCAGGACATCCTCAAAGCATGGGCTTTGGGCGCAAAAGGCACGATGATAGGCAGGGCGTTCCTCTACGGCTTGGGCGCATACGGCGAAGAAGGTGTTACCCGCGCGCTGGAAATCCTGTATAAAGAAATGGACGTCTCCATGGCGTTTACCGGCCATCGCAATATTCAAGACGTTGACGCCAGCATCCTGCAAAGCACGCGCTGGTCAAACGATAAGTTCTGATTGTTTTTAAACACCAAACCGGCGATTAAACAAATTAACTGCCGGTTTGCTTTTTCATATAAAAAGGTCGTCTGAAATACGGTTTCAGACGACCTCATCATTATCAGGCATTCATCTTGTCTTCAAACGCCGCCAAAATCCGCGCGACTTCTTCCGCGTCTTTGACTGCCCTTACCGCATCAAACAATTCCTGCGCTTCCCCAAATTCTTTCTTCATCATGCCCAGCCATTGTTTCAGGCGGGCGACGGGGTATTTGTTGTTCGCTTCTTTGGCGAGACACAAATGGAAAAACTGGTTTATCCACACCGAAACTTCGGCGAAATCGGTATCGCGGACGGTTTCGCCGTTTTCGTATTGTTTGATTTGGCGCGCCAAATCGGGGCGGATGACGGCGCCGCGACCGAGCATGACACTGTTGCAGCCCGTCATCTCTTTAATGCCGATATAGTCTTTGAGGCTGAACACGTCGCCGTTGGCGGTTACGGGGATGGCGACGTGTTCGCGGATTTTGCGTATCCACTCCCAATGTGCGGGCGGTTCGTAGCCTTCGACTTTGGTACGCCCGTGTACGGTCAGGGCGCAGGCTCCGCCTTCGGCAATGGCGGCGGCGCATTCGAGCGCGAGGCTTTTGTCTTCGTAACCGAGCCGCATTTTGCCGGTGAGCGGGATGTGTTCGGGCAGGCGTTGGCGCAGGGTTTTGACGATATGGTGGATAAGGTCTGGCTCTTTGAGCAGGACGGCGCCGCCTTTGTGTTTGTTGACCGTGGGGGCGGGGCAGCCGAAGTTGAGGTCGATTTTGTCCGCGCCGAAGCGGACGGCTTCCAAGGCGTTGACCGCCATATTGTCGGCATCGCTGCCCAAAAGCTGGACGGTACAGGGCGTGCCGGCGGGGGTCTTGTTGCCGTTGGCGATTTCGGGGGCGTATTTGAGCCAGGTGGAACGGGAATGGACGGTGTGGGTAATGCGGACGAACTCGCTGACGCATTCGTCGTAGCCGCCGATACGGGTCAGCAAATCGCGCATCACATCGTCCACCAGCCCCTGCATGGGCGCAAGGATAAGCTGCATATCGGAGGAGGTCGTCTGAAAAAAGGAAATGCGTATTGTAGCGGTATATCGGTTAAAATACACGCTTTCCACGAAGAACTGACCGCCGCCATTGCCGAACTGCCTTGATTTCCCGATTTTGATTTTTCAGACGACCCCTTTTCAGACGACCTCATCATGAACCCGAAAATTCCCGCCACAGCAGCCATGTTGGTCAAAAATTCGGAACGCTATCTGACCGAAGTATTGACCGCGCTTCAAGACTTCGACGAAGTTTTGCTGCTCGACAACGGCTCTACCGACCGCACCTTTGAAATCGCCGAACGCTTCACCAACGTCAGTTATTACAAATACGACTTCATCGGCTTCGGTCCGATGAAAAACCTTGCCGCCCGCCTCGCGCAAAACAATTGGATATTCAGTATAGACAGCGACGAAGTGGCAGACGGCGAACTGATTGCCGCCATCCGCAAAGCCGTGGCGGAAAACAAAGAACAAAACATCTTCTCGCTCTCGCGCCTGAACCACTACAACGGCCGCCTGATCAAAGCCTGCGGCTGGTATCCCGACATTATCCCGCGCCTTTACCACCGCCGTTTTACCCGTTTTTCTGACCGTCAGGTACATGAATCGCTGATCTTGCCGCCCGATGCAAACGTCCGTCCGCTCGAAGGTCGTCTGAAACACTATTCCTTCGAAAACGCCGAAGGGCTGATTCAGAAAATGCAGCAATACAGCTCGCTCTACTCCGAAGAAAACCGCTACAAAAAAGACAGCTCGCCCTTCAAAGCCCTGTTGCACGGCAGCGTATCGTTTGTCAAAAACTACCTGCTTAAACGCGGTTTCGCCTACGGCGCGGACGGCTTGACCATTTCCATCGCCAATGCGCAAGGTTCGTACTACAAATATGTCAAACTTTACGAGCGCAACCGCAATATCAGCGTCGCCCTGATTGTAACCACCTACAACCGCCCCGACGCGCTGGAGCTGGTTTTGAAATCCGCGCTCGCGCAAACCCGCCTGCCCAACGAAATCATCGTCGCGGACGACGGTTCGCGCCAAGACACCGCCGAAGTCGTTGAGTTCATCCGCAGCCATACCGACATCCCCGTCAAACATTCTTGGCGACCGGACGACGGCTTTCGCGCCGCCGAATCGCGCAACCGCGCGCTGGCACAAGCAAAAAGCGACTACATCATCCTTATCGACGGCGACATGATACTCGACCCGTCCTTCGTCGCCGACCACCTCAAGCTCGCGCGTAAAGGCAGGCTGGTACAAGGTTCGCGCGTCATTCTGACCCAAGAGCGCACCGAAGAAATTTTAGATTCCGGCGAATTGCCCTATTTGTCCGCGTTCAGCCAAGGCATAGAAAAACGCCTGTCCGCCCTGCGCTGCCGCAGCCTGTCCGCCCTGATCGGCAGACAAAGCAGCCGCAAACACAAAGGCATCAAAACCTGCAATATGGGCTTTTTCCGCAGCGATGCGCTGGCCGTCAACGGCTTCGACAACCGTTTCGTCGGCTGGGGACGCGAAGACAGCGAGTTCGTCGCCCGCCTCTTCCATAACGGCATGAAACGCCACAATCTCAAATTCGCCGGCATCGCCTACCACCTCTGGCACCACGAAGCCGAACGCGACGCCCTGCCGCAAAACGACGCGCTGCTCAAAGCTACGCTATCCGAACAAAAAATCCGCTGCGAAGACGGCATGGACGAGTTTATAAAATAAACCGTTTTACGCGCATCTCCCCTCAAACGTCGTCTGAACGCTTTCAGACGACGTTTTACCTTCAAGCAGCCGCCAGCCCATCAAATCTTTACTGAAACCAAACACTTGCGGTGTTATACTATCAATACAACGACAAACTACTCACACACTACGGTTACACATCATGTCCCCCCGCCCGATTACCATCACCTCATACAACATGCACAAAGGCATGTCCGCGCTCAACCGCAAAGTCCAAGTGGACAGCATGGCGGAAGAGCTTCGCGGCATAGGCTCGGATGTTCTGTTTTTGCAGGAAGTGCAAGGTCAACATCTGACCCGCAGCAACAGGCTGGCAGACTTCCCCGAACAACCGCATTACGACATCCTCGGCGATCGCCTCTCCTACAACCGCAGCTACGGCAAAAACGCCGTATACCCGCAACGCCACCACGGCAACGCCATCCTCAGCCGCCTGCCGCTGGAAACCCGCCACAACCTCAACATCAGCGTCAACAAACTCGAGCAGCGCGGCGTCCTCCATTGCGAAGTCCTGCCCGAAGGTTGGGACACCCCGCTCGTCTGCCTCTGCGCCCACCTCAACCTGCGCGAACCCGACCGCGCCAAACAATACCGCGCCATCTTCGAATACGTCGTGCATCACATCGACCCGCAAAGCCCGCTGATTCTCGCCGGCGACTTCAACGACTGGCGGCAAAAATCCGCCCTATCCTTAGGCAACGCCTTGAACCTGAACGAAGTATTCGTGGACAACAACGGCAAACGCCCCAAAACCTTCCCCGCCCGCCTGCCCGTCCTCAGTCTCGACCGCGTCTACACCCGCAACCTGGAAGTCCTAGACTCCCAAATCCACAACGGCAAAAACTGGCAACGCCTCTCCGACCACTTACCCTTAAGCGTCAAAGTCAGACCCAAACTGCCTTAACCGCCCCATACCAAAGGTCGTCTGAAAAACAATTTTCAGACGACCTTTTTATGTCGGCAAATCAACTTCAAGCCATCATTCAATCAACTTTAAACTCAGCAAACTTTTTACGAAATCCAATACAACCCCGGCTCGCCCGAATTCAAAAATATATAGTGGATTAAATTTAAATCAGGACAAGGCGACGAAGCCGCAGACAGTACAGATAGTACGGCAAGGCGAGGCAACGCCGTACTGGTTTAAAGTTAATCCACTATAATTTTCCGAGGTACCAAAATGCCAAAGTTATATTGTTTGGCGTCTGTTTACACATTATCGGGTTTTAGTTAAAATTATTATATAAATAATAATCATAATCAATTTATGTTATTTTGCAGCTCTAAAGAAACAAAGCATTTTGTCCGCCGTTCCTTTCCACACAATCGGTAACCTATGGATATTTTCCTTTGTTTTATCAAAATGCCCTTCCCTTTCGTGAAGCAAGCGCATCCATATCAACGGTTCTAACAAACCGTTTAATCAATTGGCTGCAATCCCATTACATTCGGTTCGCGTTTTATTTTCCGATGCCATCTGGAAGCGTTTCAGATTTCGCCTATTTTCAAGCTGTTGCGAACAAAGGAAAATCCATCATGAAACCTGTCAAATCCATCGAATTCCCCTCTACACCCAAAATATTGGTTTTATTTTTGAGTATGCTGTGGCATACACCGTTATGGGCGGAAAATACTACTCCCACCCAAAGCGTGCAGATGGATACCATTACCGTCAAAGCCCAGCGCAACCGGGATAAAAGCGGCCACTCCCAAGTCTACAGCCGTGACATTAGCAACCTGTACAAAGGAAAACAGGAAATCGAAACCTACCGTGGCAGCAGCGTAGCCGATTTAATCGGCGGTATGGCGGGAGTTTACAGCGGCGACGCACGCAACAGCGGCGCGCTCGATCCCAACATACGCGGCATTCAAGGTGAAGGAAAAGTGCCGGTAACAGTAGACGGCACGGAACAGGCAATCAGCGTATGGCGAGGATTTGAAGGCATATCCAACCGCAACTACATCGACCCGAACCTTATTAGCAGCGTGTATGTGGAAAAAGGCGCATCGGCAAACCGCGACATCCGCACCGGCATGGGCGGTTCGGTCAGCATGAAAACGCTGGAAATCGACGACGTCGTGCCGAAAGATCAAAAATTCGGCATGGAAGTCAAAATGGAAACCGGCAACAATACCATCAAACAGCGGGAATACGCCCACGCTGAAACTTGGGGTACGGACTACCGCCGTTATCCCAAACCCTATTCTTTCGACCGCATGGAATGGGCGATTATGCTGGATGACAGCGACCGTCAAAAACAACGTTTCGGCGGGCGAGGAAAATTATTTAAAGACAACGCCTTCCGCATTTCAGCCGGTATGCGCGGCGAAGTTTTTGACGGCTTGATTGCCTACGCATGGCGCGACAAGGGCAATTATTTTGCCGGAAGCAAGGGGGCGGAACGCTACGGCTACCTCTCCGACGCCAGCTCCATGACTGAGGAAGAATTTACCAAAAAAGTTACCGATATCCAGCAATATACCGCCAATGTCGGTACGTATTACCATCCGTCCGGTGAAGTGGCTAACACATCCCTGAATATGCGTTCGTGGCTGGGCAAAGGCACGTTCAAACTGCCCGACAATCAAAAAATACAGCTCGGCATACGCCATACCAACACCCGTTTCGGCGAAATCATGCCGTACAGCATCCTGTTCGGCAACATCGGCGGCAGCAAACTCAAATCCGACGGCTCTGCCCAAACCGATATGAGTAGGCTCACCAAAGGCACGCTGATGGCGGAATGGCCGCAGGCATGGGTAAAACAGACTGCCGTCAATCTCGATTACACATGGAAACCCGAAAACAGCCGCTGGATAGATTTGAAGGCGGGGATTTGGGGAACATTCAACGATTCGCAAACCAACTCCACGGGCGGCTATCCTGCATCGACCCTATTCCTCGACAAAGCATTCAACGACAAATACGCCGAAGACTGGTATTACAAAGGCAAAGAGCCGGAATGGGACAAACTGCCGCCCAACACCAACAACCGTTTTACCGTCTTCAACGCTGCCGCCTACCGCGCCAAAAACAACCGCTTGGGCATCAATTTGTCCAACCGCATGAAGCTGGCCGATACACTCGAACTGACCCTGACGGGCGATTACCAACGCGAAAAACTCAAAGGCAGCAGCGACACCAGCTGGATACTCGCCCTGCCGCACGACGAATACCGCAAACTGATGTGGGATGACCCCGAAACCACTTTAAACTCCAACTTCGCCATGACCATGCCGCGCCAAGGAAAACGCAATGAATGGAATGTCGGCTTCAACTTCAAATACGAACCGACGCCGTGGCTGACACTGAACGCCGGCGGCCGCTATACCGACTACCGCATGACCGATACCTTCGTCCGCGATTATCTGTCCAAACACCGCGACCGCTTGGAAGCAGAAGGCGAATTTAACGTATTGTCTGAAAACAGCCGCAATATCGCCGCCATCGGCAGCAGACTGGCCACTCCGGAAGAATACCGTGCCCGCATGGATTTGAAAGCCAGATATGAAGCCGCATTGAAAGCCTATGAAGAAAGTCCCGAAGTGGTGCGTACGCAAGCGGCATGGGACGCATACGACCAAAAATTTTGGGCATGGATAAAAACCCTGCCCGTACCCGATTACGCCTGGGCGCTGGAAAATATGCCCGAAGAAACGGAAAGGCGGAAAAGCGGCTACCCTGATTTCATCCCGTGGCCGCAAGAGCTGACCGATTTAAGCGAAGAATACAACAATTCAACCACACTGCCCGCCAATATAGAACAGGGCTATATGCCGCTTACCGACTGCACGACAGACCCTGCGGCAGGAAACTGCATTTATTGGAAAAACGGCGAAAACCCCGTTTCAGACGGCCGTCTGAAACAATTTGCCGAAAAAGGCATCAATCAAGCCACCGGAGAAGTCGAAAACAAATACCAAGGCGGCACACTAATCGGTGCAAAAAGCCCCGTTGCCGAATACCGGCACCTGACCGAAGAAGAACTGCGCAACTCATGGAAAAAAAGCGGCCACGCCTTCGCCCCCATGTTCTCCGCCACCGTCAAACTCGGCGACCACACCCGCCTGTTTGCCCGTTACACCGAATTCAAACGCTTCCCCAGCATGTATGAAGGCACATTCGGTTTCGGCAACCACAGCATCGCCAAACTGTTCAGCATCCCCTTCGACCGCACCCGCTACCCGCTCAAACCCGAACATGCCAAGAATTGGGAAATTTCCCTCAGCCACGACTTCACCCGCCTGTTGCCCAAAATGCGCTATGCGGACGTTCGCCTGACCTACTTCCACAACAAAACCCGCAACGTCATCGACCGCAACTATACCACCTGGCAAATCAGCAATTACGACAAACAAGTCATCAGCGGCTTAGAGCTGCAAACCCGCTTCGACAACGGCCGTATCTTCGGCGACTTAGGCGTGGTGCGCAACATGAAAAACGAAGTCTGCGACCACCGCGCCATCGAACAGCAATATGATGTGGAAATGTTTGTCCAAAAAGGACGCACTTTCCCCGTGCCTTACTGTCAAAACGGCGGCCTCACCGGCGGCTGGCTGATCAACCGCATCCAACCGCGCTGGTCGGTCGTAGCCAACCTCGGCGGCCGCTTCCTAAACGAAAAACTCGAAATCGGTTCGCGCCTGACCTTCCACAGCCGCGTCGAAGACAAACAACAGCCCTCCGCCCGCTGGCGCGACTACTACCTGCAACGCGACGGCGCAAACAGCACAGCCTTCCGCAGCGACAACGGCAACGCCAACTGGCAGCCCGTTACTGTCGTAGATGCCTATGTGCGTTACAAATTCAACAAACATTTCAGCGCAGAGCTAACGGGCAGCAACCTGACCGACCGTTATTACCTCGACCCCATGAGCCGTTCCTATATGCCCGCCCCGGGCCGTACCCTGCGCATCGGTTTGACGGGGAAATGGTAATTTCATCTAACAGAAAACAGTCTCTTTGCGTACTGGCAAAACATTAAGGTCGTCTGAAAAACAATTTTCAGACGACCTTTGGAGAAGCTCTATTTTTTAAGAAGCCAATACGCGTGGGAACAGGATTTCATTTTCCAAATGGATATGATTGGTCAAATCATCCACCATTTCGCGTGCCAATGTATACAGGCGCGTCCAGCTTCCGCAAGCGTTTTCGGGAACAGTCAGATTATTGGTCAATTCAAGCAGCTTGGCTACGGCTTGGTCGTGTTCCTCATGCTCGTGCATCATCACATTAATCGGCATTGCCGCTCCGCGACCGACGCCTTGTTTGATCATCGGAAACAGCATGCGTTCTTCCTTCATCATGTGCATCAGCAGTTCGTTTTGCATATAGGCAAGCAACTCCGGTACTTCAGCCGGAAAACTGTCGGCGTGTACTTCGGCAACTTTTTGCGCCAACGGAACCAGTTCTTCAAATTGCCCGCGGTGTACATCATGGTAGCGTTGCAGGATATGGTCGATGGTTGCACCAAACGGCGCGTTTTCCCATACGGTAAAATCAGTCATGGCAGTGTCCTTGGATTTGTATCGGGTCGGCAAATTCAGGCGACCTTTTTAAAGATGGATTTTTTATGAATGTATGAAACGAGTGAAGGATACACCTACAAAACTGATTTGTATAGATGGAACTAAAATAGATAACAAATTGAGAATAAAAGTAATTTATTTTTAAAAGGGAGACTGAAGCAGCTTGCAACCTGAATTAAAGCAATAAAAATAGCCCATCTTAAT
This sequence comes from Neisseria sp. Marseille-Q2251, assembly GCF_940793045.1. NCBI lineage: Bacteria > Pseudomonadati > Pseudomonadota > Betaproteobacteria > Neisseriales > Neisseriaceae > Neisseria > Neisseria sp. Marseille-Q2251. The sequence goes on along the minus strand of NZ_CALNWV010000001.1, from coordinate 152,057 downwards.
TAAGACGGGCTGTTTAGAATCTGGCAGAGAGGAAGGGATTCGAACCCTCGATACGCTATTCACGTATACACGCTTTCCAGGCGTGCGACTTAAACCACTCATCCACCTCTCTGTGGAATTAAACATATTTTATTGCCTGATATTGTATCTTAATCAGACAAATAAATCTATTCAATAAAAAATCCGGATAAGCCGGATAATTGATTTGGTGCCCAGGAGAAGACTCGAACTTCCACACCCGTGAGGATACTAGCACCTGAAGCTAGCGCGTCTACCAATTCCGCCACCTGGGCAATTAGAATGGATATAAGCAAAGCGGCGCGACCAAAAGGTTTGGTGCCCAGGAGAAGACTCGAACTTCCACGCCCGTGAGGACACTAGCACCTGAAGCTAGCGCGTCTACCAATTCCGCCACCTGGGCTTTGCTTTATTTCCTGTTTTGCGTTACAGTGATTGACTATTTCGCAAAGAAGCGGTCATTATATATTTTAGAAAAAGAATGTCAACCAATAAAATGAACAAAAATATTAAATCTTTAAATTTACGAGAAAAAGACCCGTTTTTGAAACGGGAGAAACAACGTTACGAACATCCGCTGCCAAGCAGGGAGTGGATCATTGAATTATTGGAGCAAAAAGGCGTGCCGTCGAAAATCGAAGTCTTGGCACGCGAGTTGTCGATTACGGAAGAAGAGTACGAATTTTTCGAACGTCGTCTGAAAGCGATGGCGCGGGACGGTCAGGTTTTAATCAACCGTCGCGGTGCGGTTTGCGCAGCGGACAAATTGGATTTGGTCAAATGCCGTGTCGAGGCGCACAAAGACGGCTTCGGTTTCGCCGTACCGCTCACGCCCACCAAAGACGGCGATTTTGTTTTATATGAACGCCAAATGCGCGGCATCATGCACGGCGACATTGTTACCGTCCGCCCTGCCGGCATCGACCGCAAGGGCCGCCGTGAAGGAACGGTTTTAGATATTGTCGAACGCGCGCAAAGCAAAGTGGTCGGACGTTTCTATATGGATCGCGGCGTGGCGATTTTGGAAGCAGAAGACAAACGCCTGAACCAAAGCATTGTCTTGGAACCTGACAGCGTCGCGCATTTCAAACCCGAATCCGGTCAGGTCATTGTCGGCGAAATCGAGACTTATCCCGAGCAAAACCGCCCTGCCGTAGCTAAAATCATTGAAGTATTGGGCGATTATGCCGACAGCGGTATGGAAATCGAAATTGCTGTGCGCAAACACCATTTGCCGCACCAATTCAGCGAAGCGTGTGCCAAAGCCGCGAAAAAAATCCCCGACCATGTTCGTAAAAGCGATTTGAAAGGCCGCGTCGACTTGCGCGATTTGCCTTTGGTCACCATAGACGGCGAAACGGCGCGCGATTTCGACGATGCCGTGTTTGCCGAAAAAATCGGACGCAATTACCGTTTGGTCGTGGCGATTGCCGATGTCAGCCATTATGTCCGTCCTGATGACGCTATCGACACAGACGCTCAGGAACGCAGCACCAGCGTTTACTTCCCGCGCCGCGTGATTCCGATGCTGCCGGAAAACCTGTCCAACGGCATCTGCTCGCTCAATCCCGATGTCGAGCGTTTGTGCATGGTGTGCGATATGGTCATCACTTATGCGGGCAATATTAAAGAATACCGCTTCTACCCTGCGGTTATGCGTTCGCACGCCCGTCTGACTTACAACCAAGTCTGGGATTGGATTTCAGACGACCTCGACCATCCGCACAAAGCCCAAATCGACACCCTTTACAAACTCTTCAAAATCCTTCAGAAAAAACGCTTCGAACGTGGCGCAGTGGAATTTGAAAGCGTTGAAACCCAAATGCTTTTCGACGACAACGGCAAAATCGAAAAAATCGTACCCGTGGTCCGCAACGACGCCCACAAGCTGATTGAAGAATGTATGTTGGCAGCGAACGTCTGCGCGGCAGAGTTCCTGATGAAGAACAAGCACACCGCCCTCTTCCGCAACCATTTAGGTCCGACACCCGAAAAACTCGCTACCCTGCGCGAGCAGCTCGGCTTATTGGGTTTGCAACTGGGCGGCGGCGACAACCCGACGCCGAAAGACTATGCCGCACTTGCCGAACAATTCAAAGGCAGACCTGATGCCGAATTGCTGCAAGTCATGATGCTGCGCTCCATGCAGCAGGCAGTTTACGAACCGCATTGCGACGGACACTTCGGCCTTGCCTACGAGGCATACGCCCACTTCACCTCCCCCATCCGCCGCTATCCCGACCTGACCGTCCACCGCGCCATCAAAGCCGTGTTGAACCAACAAACCTACACGCCAAACAAAAGCTGGCAGGCTTTGGGCGTGCATACCTCGTTCTGCGAACGCCGCGCCGACGATGCCAGCCGCGACGTGGAAAACTGGCTGAAAACCTATTACATGCGCGATAAAGTCGGCGAAGTTTTCGAAGGCAAAATCTCCGGCATGACCAACTTCGGCCTCTTCGTTACGCTGGACGGCATCCACATCGACGGCTTGGTACACATCAGCGATTTGGGCGAAGACTATTTCAACTTCCGCCCCGAGATCATGGCGATAGAAGGCGAACGCAGCGGCATCCGTTTCAACATGGGCGACAAAGTCAGCGTCCGAGTGGCGCGCGCCGATTTGGACACCAGCAAAATCGACCTGACCTTGATCAGCGGCGGAAGCAGCGGCAAGAAACGCCGCGCCAAAACCACCACCCAAACCGGCTCGAAAACCAAACGCAAACTGACGGCGAAAGAAATTGACGACGCGATGAAAACGCCTGTAAAACAGGAAAAACCTGCCGCCAAACGCCGCAGCAAAGCCCAACCGGCCAGCACAACAACGTCGTCTGAAAACGGCAAAAAGAAAACCGCCAAAGCCAAAACGGCAACGGAAAAAGCCAAACGCAAAGACAAAAAGCCAAGCAAAAGCGTGAAAATTAAGGTGAAAAATCCGGATACCGCGCCAACCAAGCGCAAAGGCAGAAGCAAGGCTAAATAGTTTGTCTTTTGGCTAACTTCAAAAGCTGTTTAATGGACAGGTGAGATAAAAAACGACGGTTGTTCATCATCTATATAGTGGATTAACTTTAAATCAGGACAAGGCGACGAAGCCGCAGACAGTACAGATAGTACGAAACCGATTCACTTGGTGCTTCAGCACCTTAGAGAATCGTTCTCTTTGAGCTAAGGCGAGGCAACGCCGTAATGGTTTAAAGTTAATCCACTATATTTCCACACAACCGCCGTTCCATTTCTCCTTAATTCAAGACCAAAAAGGTCGTCTGAAAACCTGTTTCCAAGTTTTCAGACGACCTTGCTTCATTTGTTCTTCAAGTAAATTGTTATTTCACCTTAGTCGCCATCAGCGTATGCAACCGGCGGTTGTCGGCGCGGGCGACGGTAAACTGCAAGCCGCCGATCACGACTTTTTCGCCGCGCACGGGCAGGTGTCCCAATTCCTGAATGACCAGCCCGCCGATGCTGTCGGCTTCTTCGCTGCTGTAATCCGTACCGAAAAAGGCGTTGATGTCTTCGATTTCGGTTACGGCATTGATACGCCAGCGCTCGGTGGAAACGGCGTGGATGTTGTCCGCGCTTTCGTCTTCATCAAATTCGTCTTCGATGTCGCCAACGATTTGTTCGATGATGTCTTCAAAGGTTACCAAACCTGATGTGCCGCCGTATTCGTCGATGACGATAGCCATGTGGTTGCGCTGCTCGCGGAATTCTTTCAAAAGCGCGTTCAGTGATTTGCCTTCGGGTACGAAAACGGCAGGACGAAGGATGGATTTGAGGTTGAACTGCTCGGGATTGAACATGTATTTGAGCAGGTCTTTGGCGTGCAGAATGCCGAGGACTTCGTCTTTGTCTTCACCGATGACGGGGAAGCGGGAATGGGCGGTTTCGATGACGTAGGCGGTGATGCGCTCGATGCTGTCGTTTTCTTTCAAAACGTTCATGTGGCTGCGGGTGATCATGGCATCGCGCACTTCCAAGTCGGAAAAGTCGAGGACTTTTTCCAGCCGCAAAAGTGTATCCGCGTCAAACACTTCCTGCTCGTGCGCCTGCCGCAGCAGGCTGAGTACGTCTTCGGCGGAATCGGGTTCGCCGGCAATTCGGGAAATCAAACGTTCAAAAAATGTCGGTTTCGACCGGGTGTCGTCCATTTCAGTATTCGTCCTCTTGGTAGGGGTTGGGATAACCTGCCGCCTGCATCAGGCGGATTTCGAGCGCCTCCATTTCTTCGGCCTCAGTCTCTTCTATGTGGTCGTAGCCCATCAGGTGTAGCGTGCCGTGCATGGTCAGGTGGGCAAAGTGCTGCTCGGCGGTTTTGCCCTGCTCGGCTGCTTCTTTTAAGACAACTTGCGGGCAGATGATCAAATCGCCGCAAAGCTCGTCTGAAAACTGATCGGGCAGGATTTCGCCTTCGTTCAAGGCAAAACTCAACACATTGGTGGCGTAGTCTTTGCCGCGGTAATCGCGGTTGTAGGCGCGGGCTTCTTCTTCGTCCAGAAGAATCAGGCTGATGTCGGCGCGGCGGTATTCGTTTTTCAACGCCGCCCATGCCCAGCGGTAAAAATCGCGTTCGCTTGGAAGATTGGCGGCGGTTGAGGCGTTTTCAAAATTCAGGCAGAAACGTTGCCGCTGCAACGATAAGAAAGGATATTTTTTGGCGCGCTTCATGCTGTAAGGCTGTTGGGTTTAAAATGTTTTTAGAGAATAAGTTTTATTTTACGGCAGTATGCACTAACATCATGCCAGTACACATTATAATTTATTTCGTTGCAACAGATATAGTTTAACGGCTTTTCCGACAGATTCTCAGCGGAATACCTTTATCAACCACGGTAATTGCAAATGAACAAATTTCTTTTCCCCATACTGATTGCCCTGACAGCCTGTTCCCCGCAAAACAAAATCGAAACGTCTACTGGCAAACCGACGGAAACTCAGGTCGAAAAAAACAGCGACGATACGGTCAAAATGACAGGGACAGTCCATTATTCGCTCGAACAGGCTGAATTTACCGCCGACGGGAAAACCTATTTCATCAACAGCGGCGACATCCTGATGGATCAAGTAGAAAAAAACCGCCTGAGTTCCGGCTCATATAACGTTACCCTGAACAATGTCTGCATTCAGGGAAAAGTGCTGACCAAAGAACAAAACCAAGGCAACGGATTCGGTCCTTTGGGCAAGTACAGTCAGGCGGTTAGCGTAGAAAGTTTGTGTTAGACTGTCGACCTTCCCGCCTCATGAATTAGAAAATCAGAAACTGCAAATGAACCCGAAAAAACTCGTTATCGCCAGCCGCGAAAGCCTGCTTGCCATGTGGCAGGCAAAACATATCCAAGGTCGTCTGAAAACCCTGTACCCCGACTGCGAAGTCGAAATTTTGGGCATGACCACGCGCGGCGACCAGATTTTGGACAAAACCCTGTCGAAAATCGGCGGCAAAGGCCTGTTTATCAAAGAGTTGGAACAAGCCTTGCAAGACGGACGCGCCGATTTGGCAGTGCATTCGATTAAAGACGTGCCGATGGATTTGCCCGAAGGCTTCGCCCTTGCCGCCATCGGCGAGCGCGCCAATCCGTTTGACGCGTTCGTATCCAACCAATACGCGCGTTTGGAAGAAATGCCCAAAGGCGCGATTGTCGGCACATCCAGCCTGCGCCGCGAAGCCCAGTTGCGCGCCCGCTATCCGCACTTAGTCATCAAACCCCTGCGCGGCAACGTACAAACCCGCCTGTCCAAACTCGACAACGGCGAATACGATGCCATCATCCTTGCCGCCGCCGGATTGCAGCGTTTGGAACTGGACGAACGCATCCGCCTGATCCTCTCCGAAGCCGACAGCCTGCCCGCAGCCGGACAAGGCGCGTTGGGCATCGAAATCGCCGCACACCGCACCGACCTTCTAGACGTATTGAAACCCTTAAACCACGACACAACACACGCCTGCGTAACCGCCGAACGCGCTCTCGCCCGCGCTTTGGGCGGAAGCTGCCAAGTCCCGCTTGCCGCGTATTGCACCGAAGAAGACGGCCTTCTCACCCTGCGCGGGCTGGTCGGACACCCCGACGGCTCGGTCATCTTGCAGGCAGACGCGCAAGCCCCCGCCGCCTACGCTGACGCGCTCGGACGCGCGGTCGCCAAAAAACTGGCGGACGACGGCGCGCAGGAATTGATTGAAGCCGTTTTGAAAGAACAAGCCGAATAAAATCGGTTCGCAAGAAAAGGTCGTCTGAAAACCATATTTTGGTTTTCAGACGACCTTCCTTTTGATTCCTGATTCCTTTCCATTTACATCTATATTTTAAAACTATCGATGTAATTAAATAATTATATAAATCTAATCAATTTCTTGGCTGTTTATAACTATTGGTTTTATCAAAATAATTATCAGGTCTTTCAACTTTGGGATTTGTTTCCCTACTATGCCTCCCATCTTTTGACAAATCGCAAATAAAAAGGAAACCAATATGGCACGCTTAACCGTACACACCGTCGAAACCGCTCCCGAAGCAGCAAAACCCCGCGTCGAAGCCGCGCTGAAAAACAACGGCTTCATCCCCAACCTCATCGGCGTATTGGCCAACGCGCCTGAAGCGTTGGCGTTCTATCAAGAAGTCGGCAAACTGAACGCCGCCAACAGCCTGACTCCCGGTGAAGTCGAAGTCATCCAAATCATCGCCGCCCGCACCAACGAATGCGGCTTCTGCGTGGCAGGCCACACCAAACTGGCAACCCTGAAAAAACTCCTGTCCGAACAATCCATCAAAGCCTCGCGTGCGTTGGCGGCAGGCGAATTTGACGATGCCAAACTGGGCGCGCTCGCCGCATTTACCCAAGCCGTGATGGCGAAAAAAGGCGCGGTATCCGATGCCGAACTCAAAGCCTTCTTCGACGCGGGCTACAACCAGCAGCAGGCTGTCGAAGTCGTAATGGGCGTTGCCTTGGCGACTTTGTGCAACTACGTCAACAACGTCGCGCAAACAGACATCAACCCTGAATTGCAGGCGTTCGCCTGATTCCGACCCAAGGTCGTCTGAAAAGCGTCGGCAAAACCGTTTGCCCGTTTTCAGACGACCTTTTTCAAGAATGCCGTCCCTGTAACGGACTAATTCCCCTTTCAAACGGAACGCCCTTCCCGCGCTGTCTTCACACATTTTCAAGGATAAGATCATGAACCGTGAAACCTTATTGTCTCAAGTTGCCGAACTCGTCAAAGCCAAACTCAAACCCCTAGTGGATGAAATCGACCGCAATGGTTTGTATCCCGAAGATTTTATGCGCGAACTCGGCGCCATCGGCGGATTCGGCGCAGTCGGTACGGAAGCGGAAGGCGGCAACGGCTTGGGTTTGGCGACGCAAATCGCCGTCTTGAGCGAAGTCGGCAAAGAATGCGGCGCGACCTCGTTCAGCGCATGGTGTCAGGCGGCTTGCGCGTGGTATCTGCACCAGACGCCCAACCAAGCCGTCAAAGACAAATACCTCGCCGACATCCTGCAAGGCAAAGTATTGGCGGGTACGGGCATGTCCAATACCGTCAAACACCTCGCCGGCATTGAAAAACACAACCTTCAAGCCGAGCGCGTGGACGGCGGCTACAAAGTCAACGGCGCGCTGCCGTGGGTATCCAACATCGGCGAAGACCACATCTGGGCAAATACCGCCCAAATCGGCGACGGCTACGTCATGTTCATCACCGGCGGACAATGGGAAGGCGTGACCCTACAAGCCTGCCCCGAATTTTGTGCCCTCGAAGGCACGCGCACGTTCAGCCTGAACTTCAAAGACGTATTCATCCCTGACGAAGACGTGATTGCCGCGCCCGAACAGTTCTCCGACTACATCGCCTCCATCAAGTCCGGCTTTATCCTGCTGCAAATCGGCATCGGCGCAGGCGTGATCGACGGCAGCCTCGGCATCATCCGCATCGCCAACGTTGTCAACGCCGAGGTCAACAGCTATCTCGACGACAGCTACGACAGCCTCAAAGCCGCCTTGGACGAAGCATGGCAAACCACCGAACGACTGGCAGACTTGGCTTGGAACAACACGCCCGACAACCTCGCCACGCTGAAACTGCGCGCCGCCGCCGCCGAGCTGACGCTTGCCGCCGCCCAATCCGCTGCCTTACACGCCGGCGCCAAAGGCTACCTCATGCGCAGCCCCGCCCAACGCCGCGTCCGCGAAGCCATGTTTGTCGCCATCGTTACCCCCGCGTTGAAACACTTGCGCAAAGAAATCGCGGCGCTGGAAGCGGCATAAGGGCTGAAACAGACCAACAAGGGGTCGTCTGAAAACCTTTTGCCGACCGTTTTCAGACGACCTCAACCATTAGAAGGAACACACCATGGCACAATACATGTGCGGCCCCTGCGGCTGGATTTACGACGAAGACCTCGGCGACCCCGAACACGGCATCGCCCCCGGCACCAAATTTGATGACATCCCCGACGATTGGAAATGCCCCGAATGCGGTGTGGGCAAAGAAGACTTTTATCTGCTGGACTTCGTGATATAGCTTTATATAGTGAATTAACTTTAAACCAGTACGGCGTTACCTCGCCTTAGCTCAAAGAGAACGATTCTCTAAGGTGCTGAAGCACCAAGTGAATCGGTTCCGTACTATCTGTACTGTCTGCGGCTTCGTCGCCTTGTCCTGATTTATAGTTAATCCACTATACAAACTAAAAAGGTCGTCTGAAAACGTTGAGTCAAACGGTTTCAGACGACCTTTTTGATTTTGTGATAACGCGGCTGCGATTAATCGTTTTCATCCCGCCAGCGTTTGAACACCAGCGAAGTATTCACGCCGCCGAAAGCGAAATTGTTGCTGACCACATAATCCGTTTCGATTTCACGACCGCCGCTCAAAATATAGTCCACCTTGCCGCAACGCGGGTCGATGTTGTGCAGATTGACGGTCGGAGCAAACCAGCCGTTGTTCATCATTTCAATGGTAAACCACGCTTCCAGCGCACCGCACGCGCCGAGCGTATGGCCGAGATAGCTTTTTTGCGAACTCATGGGAATGAATCCGAACACGGCTTCGGTCGCCAGCGTTTCGGCGATGTCGCCTTTTTCGGTCGCCGTACCGTGGCCGCTGACGTAGCCGACTTTGTCGGGCGTAATGCCCGCGTCTTGCAGCGCGAGTTCCATACATTTCTGCATGGTTTCTTTTTGCGGCTGGGTAACGTGGCTGCCGTCGCTGTTGGCACCGTAGCCGACGAGTTCGGCATAGATTTTCGCACCGCGCCGTTTGGCGTGTTCCAATTCTTCCAACACAAAAATCCCTGCGCCTTCGCCGATGACCAAGCCGTCGCGTCCGCTGTCGTAAGGACGCGGGGTCAGTTCGGGTTCGCCGTTGCGGCGGCTGGCGGCGTAGAGCGAATCGAAAACATACACTTCGGACGGACAAAATTCTTCGCCGCCGCCCGCCAGCATCATGTCTATCATGCCGTATTTGATGGCTTCGTAGGCATAGCCTATGCCTTGGCTGCCGGACGAACACGCGCTCGAAGTCGGGATGATGCGCCCTTTCAATCCGAAAAAGATGCCGATATTGGCGGCGGTCGTATGCGGCATCATGCGCACATAGGTATTGGCGTTGAAATTGCGCGATGTACCCGTAGTCAGAAGTTCGCCCATATCGCCGATGTCTTTGGTGCTGCCGACAGACGAACCGCACGCCACGCCCATGCGTCCGTCGGTAATGCTTTCGTCTCCAAGCAAACCTGCGTCCGTCAGTGCCTGTTCCGCCGCATCGACACACAGGTGCGACACGCGCCCCATACTTCTGAGCTGCTTGCGCGTCCAATGTTCGGGCGGAGTGTAGCCTTCAATCGGTGCACCCAGTTGCGCTTCCAATTCGGGGAAACGTTCGCGCCAATCCATGTATTTGACGGCATTTTTTTCGGCTTTAAACGCCGCCTGTATGCTTTGCCAATCGCGACCGAAGGCGGTAATGCCGCCTATGCCCGTTACTACGACTCTTCTGGTATTCAACACAAACCTCCGTTCACCGCGATCACTTGGCGCGTGATGTACGCCGCTTTTTCATCCATCAGGAAGCGCACCGCATGCGCCACTTCTTCCGGCAGCCCCATACGCGCGGCGGGGACGGCTTTCAAAATTTCTTCAACGGGTACATTTTCATCGACAATTTCCGTATCGATCAAACCCGGCGCCACGCAGTTGACAGTGATTTTGCGTTTCGCCAGTTCGACCGCCAAGGCTTTCGCCGCACCGATTAAGCCCGCCTTGGACGCGCTGTAATTGACCTGCCCGCGGTTGCCCGTCAAGCCGGACACCGACGCCATACACACAATCCGTCCGGCTTTGCGGCGGCGTATCATCGGCATGGTCAACGGGTGCAACACATTATAAAAACCGTCCAAATTGGTTCGCAGCACCAAATCCCAATCGTCGTCTGAAAACGCGGGGAAGGCATTGTCGCGCGTCAGTCCGGCGTTCAACACCACGCCGTAATACGCGCCGTTTGCTTCGATGTCGGCAGTCAAAATATCGCGGCAGGCTGCTCGGTCGGATACGTCAAACTGCAACACCCTCGCCTGTCTGCCCAAAGCGCGGATTTCTTCCGCTACGGCTTCGGCTTCATCGCGGCGGCTGCGGCAATGGACGACGATATCAAAGCCGTCCTCAGCCAAACCGAGTGCGACGGCTTTGCCTATGCCCCGGTTGGAGCCTGTGATCAAGATGGTTTCGCTCATAATGTTTCCTATTGGTTGGCGCGGTCTGCTTATTTATATAGTGAATTAAATTTAAACCAGTACGGCGTTGCCTCGCCTTAGCTCAAAGAGAACGATTCTCTAAGGTGCTGAAGCACCAAGTGAATCGGTTCCGTACTATTTGTACTGTCTGCGGATTCGTCGCCTTGTCCTGATTTTTGTTAATCCACTATAACAATCAGCACAAGAAAGACTGTTTTCAGACGACCTTTCCGTCTTTCGGACTGTACACGTTCAAAGAGGCTTTTGCCACCAGTCCGTCCGCAGGCAGCTTGGTACGGGCATCTTCGGGCGCATTCGTCCAATACAGCTCGCAATCGAATACGCCCATACCGCCCGGGTCCTGTATCGACAGATTGGCGACTACCTTCATCTGCGTTCCGACAGGCAGGCTGTCGGCAAACAATTCCAGCTTGCGCGTTCCCAGCAAAAAGCCAAGCCGCACCGGCTCACCCGCTTCCAAAGCCTGTATGCCCGCAAACGCGCCTATGCCCTGCGCCATGATTTCCATCAGCGATGTCGCGGGCAACACTCCGTCAACCAGCAGAATGTGTTTTTCCCCCACACTGGCTTGGGCGCAAAGATGCTTCGGGCTGTATTCCGTCACACAATCGAGCAACACCATATGGCCGCTGTGTGGCAATAAAGAAGCAACATCGTGGATGGGAAAAATTAAATTTACAGTCATAAAGGTCGTCTGAAAACAGAATACGTTAGAATAGCGCGATTATATCAGACCCTAGAATGTGTTAAGCTATTTCGTTAAAATACATCACAATGTAAACTTTTGAAAACCATCATGTCATCCAACATTTGCCGTTTTTCTTTCAACATCGCCGCTTGGCACGCTTCAAGCAGTAAAATCGCCACGCCCGAACAATGGCGGCAATGGGCTTCAGGCGCATTAGACGCTGCCGAGCTGCCCGACCACAAACCCGCGCTTGCCTTCCTGCCCGCTCTTCAACGTCGTCGTTTGGGCAAAGCTGCGCGCCTGATTTGCGATGCCTCGTGGGAATTGGCGGAACAATACCCCGGCAGCCCGTTGGTTTACGCCTCGCATGACGGAGAAATCAACCGCAGTTTCGAATTATGGCTGGGCTTGTTGCAAACCGACAGCGTTTCCCCGACTTCCTTCGGGTTGTCCGTCCACAACGCCCCTGCCGGACAATGGTCGATGTTGCGCGGCGACATGAGCGAACACACCGCCCTCGCCGCCGGCAGCGACAATTTTGAAACCACTTTGGCAGAAGCCTATGCCCTGCTGCAAGACGGCGCACCATCCGTGTTGGTCTTAATTGCCGACGACCCCTTGTCCGACGACTATCCCGTCCACGCCACACGCGCCCCGTTCGCCTACGCCCTGTCGCTCGTATTGACACAAGGGGACGACTACACCCTCAGCCTCAAGGCAAACGAGACGTCGTCTGAAAACCCGTCCGACCTGCTGTCTGCTGATTATTGGGGCGCGCTCGACTGGGTTCGTTTTTTACTTTCAGACGACCTCTCCGCAGAATGGCAACATGAAAAACGCCGATGGACATGGTGCAAAAAACCATGAAAACCCTAGACTACTGCCGCCGATTCTTCGCCACCTTGTTCGGCTTCATCCTCTTCGGCGTTGCAGGCGTATTGTTCAAAATCGCACTTTTGCCCTACACGCTCAAGTCCACCAAAGGCAACATCAAACGCCAGCTTGAAGCGCGGCGCATGATAGGGAAAGTCTGGCGCTTTTTCGTCGGCTATCTGCAATGGTCGGGCGTATTGAGCGTCCGTTTCAACGGCTTGGAAAAACTCGGCAGACCGGGGCAGCTCATCCTTGCCAACCATCCCTCGCTCTTAGATGTCGTTTTACTGATCAGCCACTGTTCCGAGCCGAACGTACTGGTCAAAAAAGACCTGTTGAACAACCCCAGCATGAAAAGCCAAATTATCGCTTCCGGCTACATCCCCAACGACGAAAGCATGGAAATGTTGGAAGAAATCGACGCCGTGTTCAAAAGCGGGCAAAGTATGCTGATTTTCCCCGAAGGCACGCGCACAGGCTGGGACGGACAGGTTAAAATGCACCGTGGCGCGGTATCGCTCGGTTTGCGCAGCGCATCGATCATCACCCCCGTGTGCATCAAAATGACGCCGCCCAATTTCAAAAAAGGCCAGCCTTGGTACAAAATACCGCCGCACAAAATCCATTATGAAATCACCGTCGGCGACGACATCCTGCCCGAAGAATGGCTGGCGGAAAAACCCCTACCCATCGCCGCAAGGCGTTTAAACGAATACCTTCAAGACTATTTCACAAGGAAAACCACATGAATAACTTAGAAAACCAAATCAAAGAATTAATCATCGACAGCTTGGGGCTGGAAGACATCACCCCTGCCGACATCGGCAGCGAAGACCCGCTCTTCGGCGACGAAGGCTTGGGTCTGGATTCCGTCGACGCGCTGGAACTCGGCTTGGCAGTGCAAAAAACCTTCGGCTTCCAGCTCGACGGCGAAAACGACAACCTGCGCGAAAACTTCGCCAACGTCAAAACACTGGCAGAATTCGTCAAAAGCCGTCAGGCATAAAAGGAGAAGCGATATGACCGAACAAGAAGTACGCACCCTTCTGACCGATGCACTGGTCAACCTGTTTGAAATCGAACCCGAGCGCATCAAACCCGAGACCAACCTCTACGAAGATTTGGAAATCGACAGCATCGACGCCATCGACCTCATCGACCACATCAAACGCGAAACCGGCCGCAAACTGCAAGCCGAAGACTTCCGCAACGTGCGCACCGTGGATGACGTGGTTCAGGCGGTTTTGAAAGTACAGGCGCAAGATTCCTGATTCTGATCCAAACCAGCATATTTTCAGACGGCCTTGTCAATCGGCAAGGTCGTCTGAACATCAATAAACAACATCAACCTTTCTCACTTATCCATAATATACAACTAACACCATGAAAAAATTCATTTCCCTACTGCTCTTACTCCCCGCCTTGTCTGCGCACGCTGAAATTTCCCTCATCAAAAAAATGACACATGCCGAGTGTATGCAAGTCATTCATGATTCATTTGATATGTATCACGATATGGAATTTTGTGAAAAAGAGGCAAACGAAGAGACTGAACGCAACGGCATAGTGGCATGGAATATGGCTGGATTTGCCAACAGCAAATCAGAAATGTCCCCTATCTGCCCAACGGTCAAAAAAATGACCAAACAAGAGCAAGCTCAATTTTCTTCCCGCTATCCGGAATCTCATGAACCTAAAGAGGTAGAAAAATTCTGTACCCCGAAAAACCGCAAACGCATTGCCAAGCTTTATCCAAAATACTATGAGCTGCTCGTGGAACATGAAGCCTTTGAAAAAAATAAAAATAAGGAAGAAAACGAATAATCCAATATCGCAGAAAATCTCAGAGCTTATCCTCTGAGAATTTTTGCCCCGACACCCTGACCCCGACATTTTCAGACGACCCCCTCAGCGAAATTTGCCTGAAAAATAACAACCATGAAAACATTAGGAAAACTCCTGCTGCCCCTCGCCAGCCTTGCCTATCCGCTCCTATGGTATTACGGCAGGGAAAACGGCGCGTTTTTCTGGCTTGCCGCCGCCATGTGCATCCTGTGGCTGATACGCGCCGCCATGCCGCAAACCACAGCCCAACGCATTACGGCGATTATCCTTGCCGCCTTTTTCGCCGCCGTAATGGTTTTCAGACGACCCGACTCGATGTATTGGTATCCCGTCGCCGTCAACGCGCTGATGCTTGCCGTTTTCGGCGGCAGCCTGTTTGCCAAACAAACCGTCATCGAACGCCTCGCCCGACTGCAACACCCCGACCTTCCCCCCGAAGGCGTGCGCCACACCCGCCGCGTTACGCAAATCTGGTGCGGCTTTTTCATCCTCAACGGCGCAACAGCCGCCATTCTGGCAGGCTTGCAATATTACGACTGGTGGGCGGCTTATACCGGCATCGTGTCGTATGTGTTAATGGGGCTTTTGTTTGCCGGAGAGTGGGTGTATCGGAAAGCCGTATTGAAGGTGTAGGTCGTCTGAAAACACATCAATCATTAATCATTTCATGTCAATGGAAAATACTGCTTCAATGTGGAAACTGGAAGACAAGTTTACTGGAGGAACGAATAAAACCAATTGAAGATTTTTAATCTCGAGAGGAAAAAATGAAAACCATAGACATAATTATTAAATACATTAATGATAAGACTTCGACCTATAAAATTTTAAGAGAATATACTCCACTTTCTTTATCCGAAATAAAATCCAGAATAGAAAACCATGATGCAGTAATAGCAGTAAATGATTTAAAACTAGATGAGTTAAAGAAAGTTAGAGAGATAATTCGTAGTTTA
Organism: Neisseria sp. Marseille-Q2251; assembly: GCF_940793045.1. NCBI lineage: Bacteria > Pseudomonadati > Pseudomonadota > Betaproteobacteria > Neisseriales > Neisseriaceae > Neisseria > Neisseria sp. Marseille-Q2251. The sequence continues at coordinate 136,929 of NZ_CALNWV010000001.1, read as the reverse complement.
AATAATATAGGGACAGAAGTTGTTATACAGGATGTCACAGGTACTATAACGTTAAAAACATTGGAAAATATTATTTCTAGTTATGAAGGTATAGCAGCAGATACTGAAAAATTAGATGCACTTATGTTTAGTGATGAACAATAAAATATATAAAAAAATAAAATTAGATAATCACACTATTATCGTGAACTTATAAATAAACAGTTTCTTTGGAATGTAGGGTAATTCACAATTTTTATTGGTAATCATAGCTTTTTATCTCAAATAATATAGCATTTCCGATGTAATTAATTTTTTATTAATTAGTAAATTATAATTATGCACCTAACCCAAATCCTATCCCCCAACCTGCCCCAACAAGACCTTATCGCCACCCATCCGAATTGGACGCGTGCTGATTTCAACCGTGATGTTTTCCGGCTGTCAGGTCGTCTGAAAACGGCAAACGTGCAAACTGCCGCGTTGTGGTTTGACGATGCCGCGCTGTTTGCCTGCGCCGTGTTGGCGGTGTGGCATTCGGGCGGGCGGGTGTTGCTGCTGCCGAATCTTGCGCGGGACAATTTGGACTGGGGGCGGACGGCGGATGTGTTTTTGACGGATTCCGAAGATTTGCAAAGCAAGTTGGGCAGTCAAACCGAACAACGCGATGAATCCGGACAGCCGTTGGATGTGCAATCCAACCCACCCGTATGGCACCTGCCCGATTTGCTTGCACACACGTCGACTGAAAACCCGACGCCCATCCCTGAAAACCATCTGATTCCCGACCATGCCGAAGCCTGGCTAAAAACGTCAGGTTCCAGCGGCGAGGCGCAGGTGATTGTGAAAACCGCCGCGCAGATGCAGGCGGAAGCCTTGATGTTGGCGGACGCGCTGCCGTTCGGGCGTGACGGGGAAACGGTTATCGGCAGCGTCATTCCACAACACCTTTACGGCTTCACTTTCCGTTTCGCGCTCGCGCTGACAATGGGTTGGCCTATGGAGCGGCGGCAGGCGGTTTATCCTGAAAACCTGCTCGCAAGCACGGCGGCGTATGAAAAAGTGGTGTGGATTGCCAGTCCGGCGGTGCTCAACCGCTTGGGCGAAAACCGCAACTGGCAGAGCATCGGCCATAAAATCGCGGGCATCGTGTCGGCGGGCGGCGCGCTGCCCGAGTCCACGGCGGATTTGCTGCAACAGGCTGCCGTCCGCCCGTTTGAAGTGTACGGCAGCACCGAAACCGGCGTGATTGCGTCGCGTCGGGAAAGCCGCGAATGGCGGCCGTTTGCCGGCGTGGAAATCGGGCAGAATGCAGAAGGCGCATTGTGGGCATCTTCGCCGTGGTCGCCCGAACGCCGCCAGACCGCCGATTTAATCGAGCCGCAAAACGACGGTTTCCTGCTGCTCGGCCGCCAAGACCGCATCATCAAATTCGAGGACAAACGCGTGTCGCTGACTCAAATCGAACACGAACTTTTACGGCATCCGTGGATTGCCGACGCCCATTGCGGCCGCCATCCGCAACATCAGCGCATCGCCATATGGGCGGCGTTGAACGCGGACGGTATCGCCGCCCTGCGCGACCAAGGCCGAGCCGCCGTCGCCGACGCGCTCAAACGACACCTTGCCGCCACGCAGGACACCATCGCCCTGCCCCGTTACTGGCGTTTCGCCGACAGCCTGCCGCGCAACGCCCAGGCGAAAATCGCTGCCGCCGATTTTCAGACGACCTTTACCGTCGCCCAGACATCGCCCGTTTGGTCAAAAACATCAGCTGAACACGAAACCGCCGCCGAAACCTTCATCGGCCGCGTGCCGCTCGATTTGGTCTATTTCGGCGGCCATTTCGCCACTTTCCCGCTCGTACCCGGCGTAGTCGAGCTGCAATGGGTGCGCGATCTGGCGGCGCGGCATCCGTGGGGCAGGCAGCGCGTCGTCCGCGTGGAAAACCTGAAATACCAGCAGTTCGTCCGTCCGCATGACGAAGTGTCGGTGGAACTGAAATACGATGAAGCCAAAAACAAATTGAGCTTTAAAGTCAGCAACGGCGACAATCCCTGCGCATCGGGGCGGATTGTGTTCGAGGTCGTCTGAAAATGCTTTTAGGTTCCGCCCTCTCCTGCGGGAAGAGAAAAACCTGCAAATCAGAAATAATCCCGCTCAAAAATACGCGGCCTCGGCATGACCCATTTTTTAAATGGCTGCAAACCTAATAACAACCCATAATCAAATGAAAAGATAGAAAATATGCAACTTTTTCCAGCACTAGCACAACGTTATTCCGAAGAACACCAGTCCGCAGGCGAGGCGCAGCGTTTGGCGCAGGAAATCGCCTTTGCGCCGATTGTGTTCCAAGTATCCCGCCTGATGGTGAAATTCGGCATTTTGGATTTGCTGAACGACCATTCAGACGGCCTTACTCAAGCCGAAATCGCCGAGAAAGCGCAAATCAGCGGTTACGCCGCGCAAGTGCTGCTTGAAGCCTCGCTCTCCATCGGCACGGTGCATACCCGCGACAACCGCTATTTCATCAGCAAAGCCGGCTGGTTCTTACTGAAAGATAAAATGGCGCGCGTGAACATGGATTTCACGCAGGAAATCTGTTACCAAGGCATGTTTGACTTGGAAAAAACCCTGCAAACGGGCAAACCCGAAGGGCTGAAAGTTTTCGGCAGCTGGCCGACGATTTACGAAGGCCTGTCCTCGCTGCCGAGCGTCGCGCAGGAAAAATGGTTTGCCTTCGACCACTATTATTCCGACAATTCCTTTGCCGAAGCGCTGAAAACCGTGTTCGCCAAACCGGTTAAAAAGCTGCTCGACGTCGGCGGCAACACCGGCCGCTGGGCGGAACAATGCGTCGGCTACAACGCCGAAGTCGAAGTCACCATCATGGATTTGCCGCAACAAATCGCCCTGATGCGCGAAGCGACCAAAGGCAAAACCGGAGCGGAACGCATCCATGCCCACCCCGCCAACCTGCTCGACCCCGAAGTCCCCTTCCCGACAGGCTTCGACGCGATTTGGATGAGCCAGTTTTTAGACTGTTTCAGCGAAGAACAAGTCACCGGCATCCTGCGCCGCGCCGCCGCTTCCATGGGCAGCCGCACCAGCCTCTACATCATGGAACCCTGCTGGGACAGGCAGCAATACGAAACCGCCGCCTACTGCCTGACCATGACCAGCCTGTATTTCACCGCCATGGCAAACGGCAACAGCAAAATCTTCCATTCCGAAGACTTGATACGCTGCATTGAAAACGCCGGATTGAACGTGGCGGAAATTTCAGACGGTATCGGACGCGGACACAGCATCTTGCGCTGCGAGAAGGTCGTCTGAAAAACGGTATCCCCATGAAAACCCTAGTGTTAATCCCCCACTACAACCACCCCGCCGCCATCGCCCGCGTCGCACAGACCATGCACGGCTTCGGTTTGGACGTATTGATTGTGGACGACGGTTCGCGCGAAGAATGCAAACCCGTATTGCAGGCATTGGTTTCAGACGGCATCCGCGTCCTTTACCGTCCCATCAACGGCGGCAAAGGCGCGGCAGTCAAAACCGGTTTGAAATACGCTGAAGAAAACGGCTTCAGCCATGTTTTGCAGGTTGATGCCGACGGGCAGCACCATCTGGACGACACGCCCAAACTCTTGGCGGCGGCGGAACAAAACCCCGAAGCCGTCGTCTGCGGCTGGCCGCAATACGGCGGCGACGCGCCTAAAGCGCGGCTGTACGGGCGCAAGATTACCGACTTCTGGAACATGCTGCACACTTGGTCTTGCGACATCAAAGACGGCATGTGCGGCTTCCGCCTGTACCCGCTCGCCCCCGCGCTTTCGGTCGTCCGCGAAGAAACCGTGGGCGACCGCATGGATTTCGACACGGAAATCCTCATCCGCCTGTACTGGCGCGGCGTCAAGCTGGTTTGGATTAAAACGCCCGTGCAATACGCCGCCGACGGCGTGTCCCATTTCAACGCCTTCGCCGACAACGTGCGCATCAGCAAAATGCACACGCGGCTGTTTTTAGGAATGTTGCGGCGGCGTGTGGACGCTCTATTTGGGAAAGGTCGTCTGAAACCATGACCGACAACACGCAAAACCATTGGGCGGCGCAGCCCGAACGCGGCAGCCGCCTGTTTCTCGCCCTGACCACGCTGATGGTGCGCTATCTGCCTGCCTTCCTGATGAGACCGTGCATCTGGTTTGTGGTACTGTATTTCTACGCCACCGCACCCAAACCGCGCCGCCATATCCTGCGGTATCAAACCCGTCTTCAGACGACCTTTCCCGATACCGTTTTGCCGAAACACAGCGTATTCAAACAATTTATCGCATTCGGTGAGGCAATATGTGACCGTTTTGCCGTGTGGCAGCGCAAAATCCGTTATGAAGATTTGGTACTCGAAGACCCGGACGGCGTTTATACGCAAGTGAGCAATTCGGTACGCGGGCAGATTTTCGCCTGCTCCCACTTGGGCAACACCGAAGTCTGCCGCGCGCTGGTGTCGCACCATAAAGGCTTCAGGCTCAATGTGTTGGTACACAGCAAACACGCGCAGGCGTTCAACGAAGCCTTGCAAAAAGCGGGCGCGGAACACATCCGCCTGATTCAGGTTACGGATTTGGATCCCACTCTGATGATGGAACTGAACCGCCGCATCGAAGACGGCGAATGGATAGCCATTGCCGCCGACCGCGTACCCGTTCGCGGCGAGAAAACCGCCGACATCAACTTTCTAGGCCATACCGCCCCCATGCCGCAAGGCGCATGGCTCTTGGCGGCGCTCTTAAAAACACAGGTGAACACGCTGTTTTGCGTCAAACAAAACGGCCGCTACCATTTGAAACTACGCCGCTTCACCGACACTTCCGAGTGGAAACGCGGCAACCGCGAAGCCGCCGTTACCGCCGCCATGCAGGGCTTCGCCGATATCTTGGCGCAAGAATGCGCGCAAAATCCGCTGCAATGGTTTAATTTCTATGATTTTTGGAACGAGGAAGAAGAAAAGGTCGTCTGAATCCTGAACCTCCCCTAAATCTCGGGCATTCAATAAGAGCCTATTCAGGCGCTCCGTGTAGGCCGGGTTCTGCGAACAACGCGGTTATTCTCTACACAACTCAAATTCAGACGACCTTTGTATGTGAACAGGCGGTTTACGCCTTGCCCGTGCTGCCGAAGCCGCCTTCACCGCGTTCGCTGGCGGCAAATTCGTCCACGACTTTAAACGATGCTTGGACGACGGGGACAATCACCATTTGCGCGATGCGTTCCATCGGTTCGATGGTGAACGCTTCTTTACCCCTGTTCCACACGGAGACTTTGAGTTCGCCCTGATAGTCCGAGTCGATCAGTCCGACCAAGTTGCCCAAGACGATGCCGTGTTTGTGTCCCAGACCGGAACGCGGCAGCAAAACGGCGGCGTAGTCGGGATTGGCAAGATGCACCGCCAGACCGGTCGGAACGAGATAGGTGTCGCCCGGTTGCAGGGTCACGGCTTCGTCCAAATAGGCGTGCAGGTCGAGTCCGGCGGAACCGGGCGTGGCGTAGGCGGGCAGTTTGTCCGCCATTTTCGGATTGAGGATTTTCAGTTCGACTTCGGTTTGCATGATTTTTTTCCGTTTTATTTGATTTGACGCGGATTATACACATATTCCCCCGCCCTATCGTTGGAGTCGTCTGAAAAAACGGGGTATGATTCATTCAAATAAACGTGAATATCGGAGGACATCATGGATTTGCACAATATCCGCGAAGATTACAGCAAGCGCGAACTGTCGGAATCGGAATGCCGTGCCGACCCGATTGTCCAGTTCGAGCAATGGCTGAACGAGGCAATTCATTCGCAAGTCAACGAGCCGACCGCCGTCAACGTCGCCTCTGTGGGCGAAGACGGCAGGCCGAACAGCCGTATGGTGCTGCTGAAAGAAGTCAATCCGCAGGGATTTGTGTTTTTCAGCAATTACTTAAGCCGCAAAGGACGCTCGTTTGACGCGCATCCGTTTGCCGCCATGACGTTTTTCTGGCCGGAGCTGGAGCGTCAGGTGCGCGTTGAAGGGCGCATCGAAAAACTGGATGCCGCCGCATCGGACGAATATTTCGACAGCCGCCCCTACACCAGCCGCATCGGCGCATGGGCAAGCGCGCAGAGCGAAGTATTGTCGAGCAAGGCGGCATTGGTCGCCAAAGCTGCTGCCGTAGGTGTAAAACACCCGCTGCACGTCCCCCGTCCGCCGCATTGGGGCGGCTATCTCGTCATCCCAGACCGCATCGAATTCTGGCAGGGCCGCCCCAGCCGCCTGCACGACCGCATCCAATACCGCTTGGTTGACGGCAACTGGATACGCGAGCGGCTGTCGCCTTAAACTTTCCACAGCTTCAAGCCGATAGGGTAAAATCCCGACTCCAGCAAAAGGTCGTCTGAAATATAAAAACGTTTTAGCAAAACTCGTTTCATTCGTTTTCAGGCGGCCTTTTATCCGTAACTTATCCTGCCGCCACCGCCGCAGAAGAACCGTTTTCCGCAGCGGGTTGAATTTGACTTGCCTTGTCCTGCTTCAAATTCAACCCGCTGCCATCAAACGCGTTAGGAGAACCCCATGTCCAAGCAACCCACCAGCAAACGCCAATGGCGCGACGGCGCAGCCCCGTCTGCCAAGAAAACCGCCAAACCTTTCAAAAGCAAAGCCCGTCCCAAAGACGAAACGCGCAAAACCGCTTCCAAACCTTACGGACAAAAAGTTTCAGACGACCTCAAGCCGCAAAACGCCCCCAAACAGCGCGCCGCCAAAGCCAGAAAACTCGTCGTCCGCAATCCCAACCAAAAAATCATGGAACACGCGCGCGATTTGAAAGAACGCCGCAGCGACTTGTCGCGCATGGAACCCGAACGCCTGCAAAAAGTGCTTGCCGCGTCCGGCGTCGGCTCACGCCGCGAAATGGAAGAATGGATCAACAACGGCTGGGTAACGGTCAACGGCAAAACCGCGCAACTGGGCGACAAAGTCACCCCCGACGACCACGTTACCGTCAAAGGCAGCATCATCAAACTTAAATGGGCAGACCGCCTGCCGCGCATCATCCTGTATTACAAACAAGAAGGCGAAATCGTTTCCCGCGACGACCCGCAAGGCCGCGTCAGCATCTTCGACCGCCTGCCGCAGGCCGCCAGCAGCCGCTGGGTCGCCATCGGACGCTTGGACATCAACACCAGCGGCCTGCTCATCCTGACCACCTCCGGCGAACTCGTCCAACGTTTCGCCCACCCCAGCTTCGAAGTCGAACGCGAATACGCCGTGCGCGTACTGGGCGGGCTGACCACCGAACAAATGCGCAGCCTCACTGAAGAAGGCGTGATGCTCGAAGACGGCTTGGCAAAAGTCGAACGCATCTACGAACAAGGCGGCGAAGGCGCAAACAAATGGTACAACGTCGTGATTAAAGAAGGCCGCAACCGCGAAGTACGCCGCATATTCGAAAGCCAAGGCCTCACCGTCAGCCGCCTCGTGCGCGTCGGCTTCGGTCCCATCGGCCTGCCCAACCGCCTCAAACGCGGGCAGTTCTACGAACTCAACCCCGCCGAAGTCGCCAATATCATCAAATGGGCGGATATGCTGCTGCCGGGCGAACGCCGGCGGAAGAAAAGTTAATGTAAGATAAATCGGAGCTGAGACCTTTACAAAATCGTCTCAGCCCGACAAAATCTTGCCTAAGTCATAAACATAGTGGGTTAAGTTTAGACCAGTACCGCATTGCTCCGCCTTGTCCTGATTTAAACTTAACCCACTATTCACACATTATAGTGGATTAACAAAAATCAGGACAAAGCGACGAAGCCGCAGACATTACAAATAGTACGGAACCGATTCACTTGGTGCTTCAGCACCTTAGAGAATCGTTCTCTTTGAGCCAAGGCAAGGCAACGCCGTACTGGTTTAAATTTAATCCACTATAAAATCCAAATAAAAAGTGACCCTGCGCTATCGTTGAATCTGCCAATACACTGCTATCAATACTTTTAACAATCAGCATGTGATTTTTCTATGGAGCTTAAATCATGTCGCGTTTTTTTCTAAAAACCGTTTCCATACTCACGTTAGCAACGTTGGCAGCGTGTTCCGGTTCACACGAACACTCAAGTTCTTCACCAGACAGTCTTCAGAGTCCACCCAACGCAGCACTGTCTACTGCCGCCGTTGCTGAAGAAAATCTGTCTCTTGCAGAAAACACCGAACGCTACCAAGACCAACCCGACCAACCGGTCAAATCCGTTGCCCAAGAGCCTGTATCCACATTCAGCATCGATGTCGATACCGGAAGCTACGCCAACGTCCGCCGTTTCCTGACCAACGGCGAACAGCCGCCCAAAGACGCCGTGCGGATTGAAGAAATCGTCAATTATTTCCCCTACAACTACCCGCTTCCTACCGACGAGCATCCTTTCGCCGTTCACACTGAAACCATTGATTCTCCATGGCAACCGGAAGCCAAGTTGATCAAAATCGGTATCCAAGCACAAGACACCGCAAAGAAAGACCTGCCTCCTGCCAACCTCGTTTTCCTTGTGGACGTATCCGGCAGTATGGATGCAGAAAACAAACTTCCGCTGGTTCAAGAAACCCTGCGCATCCTAACCCGACAACTGCGCCCGCAAGACAAAGTGACCCTGATTACCTATGCGTCTGGCGAAGATCTGGTACTCCCGCCCACATCAGGTGCAGATAAAGAAACCATCCTAAACGCCATTGACAAACTGCGTGCGGGCGGCGCGACAGACGGCGAATCCGCACTGCAAATGGCTTACGAGCAAGCACAAAAAGCCTTCGTACCCAACGGCATCAACCGCATCCTACTGGCAACCGACGGCGACTTTAACGTCGGCGTATCCGACACCGAAACCCTCAAATCCATGGTTGCCGAAAAACGCAAAAGCGGCGTTTCACTCAGCACTTTAGGCTTCGGCATGGGCAACTACAACGAAGACATGATGGAACAAATCGCCGATGCGGGCGACGGCAATTACAGCTACATCGACAACGAAAAAGAAGCGAAAAAAGTCCTGCAACAGCAGCTGACCTCCACACTCGCAACCGTAGCGCAGGATGTCAAAATCCAAGTCGAATTCAACCCCGCCACCGTCAAAGAATACCGCCTGGTCGGCTATACAAACCGCACCCTGCGCAATGAAGACTTCAACAATGACAAAGTCGATGCAGGCGACATCGGCTCGGGCCACAGCGTGACCGCCATCTATGAAATCATTCCGCAGGGCAAACAAGGCTGGCTTGAAGAATCACGCTATCAAAAAACCCCTGCCGCCAAAGGCAGCAAAAACGAATACGCCTTTGTTAAAGTGCGCTACAAACTGCCCGGACAAAAAGACAGCCAGCTGATGCAGCAAGCCGTCCCCGTCGGCAGCAAACCGCTTGACCAAGCCGACAAAGACACCCTGCTCGCCCTTGCCGCCGCCTCCTACGCCCAAGCCCTGCGCGGCGGCGAATACAACGGCAAACTCAACTGGAACGACATCGAAAACATGGTACAAAAAGTCCAAGGCGATGATCCATTCGGTCTGAAATCAGAGTTTCTCCAACTGGTGCGCACCGCCGCAGGACAAGGAGGAACATCAGGTCCTTTAGTTAAAGAGTAAAATCTCAAAAAGGTCGTCTGAAACGGCTGCATCAATCGAATACTGAACGCTCAGAAGAACTTGTTCAGGCAGTCCGCATAAGCTGGGTTCTGTACACCACAGGACTCAGCTTATTCATTTTCAGAATACATCGTTCATGGCGACAAAATTTATATAGATAACAGGATGAAATCGGTTTGTTGAATGCATCAGCTATGTTTTCATTCCTCAGATAATTTGGCATAAATTTGTGATTTCCAGGATAATGCCATACGTTTTCATATCAATAAAAAGGGAAAATTATGTTTGGTTTCATAAAACGGAAATTTCGGGAAGCCTTTATTGATCCCATTTCTAACAGCATTCAGGAAAAACAAGAACAATTGGCAAAAACCGCCTCGGAATACGCAGCGCCAAGTGCGTTTTATCTGCTTGCAGCGATTACAGGAGGAGCAGCAACCGTTTTAATTTTACTCAGCCTTTCTCTATATATCGGGCAGCTTTTAGGCAGCTATCTATACGGTCTGTTTATCTTTACCTCATTTTTTATCTTATTATTTTTATTTATATGGGCGATGCGTTCCCGCATTGAAACAGCAGTAAAGAACACCGTATTCGATCTTTTGAAACCGTCAACCGCAGCAGATATCGAGATTCCCGTGGTAGAAGTGGAAGTTTTGGAAGAATCGGAAGTCAAGCTTTTAGAAAAGCGTTAAAATCTAAAAAGGTCGTCTGAAAACTTTTCAGACGACCTTTTATACACCCTGCCCCAACCCCAATCAGGAGCTGCTTCATGTTCACACTCAAAACCGACAACGACCGCCTGCTGCTCGCCTCCCCCGATTTGCGCGCGGAAATTTATCTTTACGGCGGGCTGCTCAACCGCTACGAAATCCGCCGCCCCGACGGCACATGGTTCAACATCGTCAAAGCCTACGACACCCCGCAACACGCCCGCGAGAGCCTGACCGAATGGTTCCGCAGCGGCAAACTCAACCCGTACGCCTGCCGCCTGCGCCACGGCAAATACAGCTTTGACGGCAAAGCCTATCAGTGCGGCAAATTCAAACTCGCCGAACACGCGGCACACGGTTTGATGTATGACCGCGAGTTTGCCCTCATCAACAGCCATGCCGACGACCAATCCGCCGAAGTCGAAATCCGCGCAGATTACGCACAAGACGACAGCGGCTACCCCTTCCCCTTCAGCCTGACCGTCCGCTACCGCCTCAGTGCAGACGGCTTAAGCATCCGCTCCACCGTACACAACCAAGGCACAACCGCCATGCCGCTCGCAGACGGCTGGCACCCCTATTTCACGCTCGGCGGCAAAGCCGACGATTGGTCGCTGGAAATCGACAGCAGCAAACGCTTGGGCTTCGATGCCGATTTGGTTCCTGACGGCAGCATCATCGACGATACCCGTTTTCAGACGACCTCAAGCCTGACAGGCATCGAATTGGACAACAGCTTTGTCTTGGCACGCAGCAAACCCGCCGCCTGCACACTTTCAGGCAACGGACTGACCCTGAGCATTTACCCTGACGCATCCTATCCCTACCTGCAAATCTTCACCCCGCCGACCCGCGACTCCATCGCCATCGAAAACCTCAGCGGCGCACCCGACTGTTTCAACAACGGCTTAGGGTTAATCAAGCTGGACACGGGAGAAGAAGCCGCATTTGAAACGCGCTACCATATAGCAGCCAACCGTCCGTAAACAACCCGAATCTTCACTGGCAAAGCAAAGGTCGTCTGAAAACGCCCAATCAGGTTTTCAGACGACCTTTTAATCAATTGATGCACTGGTTTCTTTGACTGAAAACAAAAAATAACCCGAGTCAGTAAACCTAGCATTTTCAATCAAATATGCTGTATTGAATCATAACCTGACCGAAATAGCGTTGCCATATTTTTCTTTTACCCCACTAAAAGCGAAGTCATACTAAGCGAACCGGCGACAAGGTTGTCGTTGAAAAATGTAATGGAATCATCCGGTTCGCGTAATGCCATAATGCAAAGAAAAGGTAAATAGTGATCCGGCGTCGGTACGGAGAGCATTGCCTTTTCGTCCAGTCTTTCGTAATGGATCAACGTGTCGTCATCCTGTTCGACAATCGCCTGATTGACCGCTTCGCGGAAAGCAAACACCCAATCATAGCCCGCGCCGATTTGATTGATATGCGCCCTGCTCATCACGCTCAAATTATGGATAATATTGCCGCTGCCGATAATCAACACGCCCTGTTCGCGCAAAGCGGATAATTTTTTTGCCAAATTGAAATGCCATTCCGCCGACTGCAAACGGTTGAGACTGAGCTGAACCACGGGAATATCGGCATCGGGATACAGAAATTTCAATACCGCCCAAGTGCCATGATCAAAACCGCGCGTCGGGTTCAGCTCCACATTTTCCGGCTGCAATAACGACCGCACTTGTTCCGCCAACTCAGGCGAACCAGGCGCCGGATACTGCACCTGACTGAGTGCTTCAGGAAATCCGTAAAAATCATAAATCATTTCAGGCTGTTCGCCCGATGAAACCTGCAAACCGCTGCTGTACCAATGCGCCGAAATCATCAAAATCGCTTTCGGTTTGGCAAATTTTTGCGTAATCAGGCTGAGATTTTGGTTGAAAGGATTTTCCTTATCCAACACATTCATCGGACTACCATGCCCGACAAACAATACAGGCATTTTTTTCATCACTGCCTCCTTAAAATATTTGATGAGGCAGATTGTACGGATAAATGATTAAGCAATAAATCTCAATTTATGAACAACATATTTTCCCAGTAGAAAATGATGAAGTATTTTTTAGCTTTGCTGCAAAGTTAAAAAGAGGTCCGAAGATTCCGATTTCAACGGCAATACCTAAATCAATCGAACAAATCTGCCTAAGAGCACTGCATTCTATGACGGATAACTCAACGTCAGAATATCATTTGTTAATAGCAAATTATAAAAAAATGTCGTCTGAAAAATAAACTTGGTTTTCAGACGACATTTTTATCTTAGAAAGATTAGAAGAATTTTCAATATAGAGATGGTAGAGCAATATTATTGGCCATCTTTAAACTATACATTCAGACGATTTTTATCTATTAGATTGAAAATGTGCAACAACACATTTTGCACTCGGACAGTTTGGATGCGTGGCAGCATTTTCGATTGAAAATTCCCAATATTTAATCATCTTCTGAGCAAAGCCAACTTTGTTTCCCGGTCCTCTGGCAGAACCAGTTTCTTTGACAATTTTGCTGATTCTGTCCCAAGGCAATTCGGGCGTCTCTTCCGGAAACTGTTCTCCCGCAAAATCTTCAATTTCTAAAAATTTTTTCATGGCTTGAGTATCTGCTAGAAACCATGCTTCTATCGCTTTAACCGCAATAAAATAGGCAGTAATTTTCGCGTGATTGATTCTTTCCTTAACATCTTCAACAGGGAGTCCGTCCGAATCCGTCAAAATATACAGTCTTTCTGCTCCCTTTGCTTCCAAAACACCAATAAAGGGCTCAATATTACGAGGCAATAAATTACCTGCGCCCTTGGCATCAACAACAGGTTCAACCAACTCAAAACCATTCCTGTGTAAAAAGTTCTTGAATGCCTCTGATTCGATAATAATCTTTTCGCATGACCCTTCAACAATAAATCCAACTTTTACCATGGCAATCCTCCCCCCAGCAGATTAGTCAGCCAAGCTGTATCTAATGGAATTTTGTTTTTATCGACACCCGACTTCCGAACATCTTTAATTTGGGTTTTGCCTTGAGATTTACTGACAAAATATAATTCTTCCAATTCTAGGCTGCGCACTACCGATTCACTATGAGTTGTAAGAATAATGGGGTGGTGAGGGCTTGCATATTCACGAATAAAACCAATCAGTTCACTAATAGCTTTCGGGTGTAAGCCCCGTTCGGGTTCTTCAATGATGGTAATGCCGGGCTGTTTCACACGCGTTAAAACGGCAACTAACAAACATAAGGCATAAATTGTGCCGTCCGAAACCATATGGGCGGGGAAACGATTACCGCTGTCTTCCTCGAAAAATAGCCCTTTTGAACTGTCTATATTTTGTGTTCTAACAGAAACTTTCTTCATTTCGGGCACAATCACGCTCATCCATTCAATGATTTGCTCGCGTAATTCATTGTCTTTTTCAAGTTTTTCCAGAACTGCAGCAATATTGCTACCGTCACGATTAAGCTCCCCCGGATTGTTGCCGGTACTGCGGCGATTTTTGATGGTAAAAGGGTCAATACGGAATATTTTGACGTTTTTTAAACCTTGAAATTCTTTATTTTGTCGGAGAAAACTGTCGTCAGATGAATATTTTTCATCGGTTAATAATTTTAATCCGATACCTGTCGCCACACCATTGATTATATCCTGACCGATTTGATCGCTATCTTTCATCGCGCCCCAGATAAGCCCCCCCAATGCACCTAGTAACCCTGCACCAATTAAATCATCTGATGTATTACTTTCTTTCTTTGCTTCTAGTTCTTTGCGGATTTTATCACTGTCAAAGATTATTTCCCCACTTTTAAGAATCTTTAGCGACTCTTCTTTGACTCTAGAAGCGATATTTTTCAAAGCAATCATTATTTCATATTGATAAATTTGTTTTTCAATTTCAAATTCTATCTTATAGCTAATGTCTCCAGCCTTATGTTTAGGACTAATTAAATTTTCTATACTACCAAACTCAGATATCGCCTTGCTCACTCCCATATCAATCACTTTTGATAAAAATGCCAAGGCATCGACAAAATTGCTTTTACCCGTACCGTTTGCCCCCGCTAAAACCATAAAAGGAGAAACATCTTTTAGCTCTACATTTTGGATACTTTTGAATCCTTTAATTTCCAAATAGTTAATTTTCATTTTTAATTCTCTTGAATTTATCAACAAAACGTGTTTGAAAGCATACAGAGCATTTCATAGGACGGCAACCTTTTTCTTGTGCAAAAATCAAGTTATACTATTGTTTTAAAGAACATTATTCTTACATGAATTCTCAGATAAGTATCGACTTTGCTAGAAAGCCGTTTTTAAAATATTGGTATAAAAATTTTTCCGAAACTCTTTTCAGACGACCTCGGCATCTCGTGGGTAGCACAGTATGAGCTTGGCAGATGCACTCAATTCCGGGCAACTAGTCGAGCTGTTGCCTGAATACGCCATCACTTACGATCCGCTTTATCTCTATTACCCCAGCCGTCGCGGGCATTCGAATGTGTTTAAGCTGATTGTGGATGCGCTGCGGGTGGAGGTCGTCTGAAATTTGACGGCACCTTGTCCAAGTGTTATTAATAATTCCTATTCACAAACAAACAGGAATAAATATGAAAAAAGTTGGTAATAAAGTGGTTGTTGTGGGCTTGGGCGCGGTTGGGGTCAGCTATGCCTATTCCATGCTCAACCAAGCCTTGTGCGACGACATGGTTTTAATCGACATCAACCGTACGCGCGCGGAAGGCGAGGCGCGCGACTTCCGCCACGGAATGCCTTATGCCGCTTCGCCCGCGCGTATTTACGTCGGCGATTACGATGATTGCTCGGATGCAGATATCGTGTGTATTTGTGCGGGCGCGGCGCAGGCTCCCGGCGAAACCCGTTTGGACTTAATCGACAAAAACCTGCGCATCTTTCGCGACATCGTTTCGAAAGTCATGGCTTCCGGCTTTGACGGTATCTTCTTGGTTGCCTCCAATCCTGTGGACGTACTGTCTTATGCTGTTTTGCGCTTTTCAGGACTGCCCAAAGAGCGCGTTATCGGCTCGGGCACCATCCTTGACTCCGCACGTTTCCGCGTCTGTCTGGGCAACGAGTTCGACGTCGCGCCTTGGAGCGTCGATGCCATGATGATCGGCGAACACGGCGACAGCATCATTGCGCTTTGGAGCACCGCCAACATCGCCGGTATGTCGGTTCAGAAGATGTTGGAACAATCAGAAGACGGGCAGGCGCGTATGGACAAAATCTATAACACCGTGCGCAATGCCGCCTACGAAGTCATCGCCGCCAAAGGCTCGACCAGCCACGGCATCGGCATGGGCTTGAGCCGTATCTCCAACGCCATCCTGCACAATCAAGGCGTCGTGCTGCCTGTTTCCACTCTGCTTGAAGGCGAGTTCGGACAAAACGGCGTGTATATCGGCGTACCGACCGTCGTCAACCGCCAAGGCGCAGTCCGCATCATCGACCTGCAACTTTCAGACGACGAAGCCGAACGCTTTGCCCGCTCGGCGGAGCTGTTAAAAAGCTATCAACACAAAGTCGATAAAATGGTCGGGTAAATAGAATCGCCTCTAAGTAAAACGTCGTCTGAAAACTGGAAATCCAGTTTTCAGACGACGTTTGCTATGTAGGGGGAAGTTAATCCGTCAATATTGTAAATTCAAATTAAAAATACCTATATCTAAGTTACTTTATTTTCGATACGCAATTTACCGGTTGTCGTCATTCCCGCCCCCGCCTACGCGAAGACAGGCTACGGCGGAAATCCATTTTTGAAATTCGGAAACTGTTTTTCAAATAAAGGTTTCTTAGGTCTTACGATGGATTCCCGCCTGCGCGGGAATGACGGTGCTAATCCGCCTATAACAAACGTCGTCTGAAAACCAAATTTCCAGTTTTCAGACGACGTTTTCTGTTCACAAACCTAAGCGTTATTTCTCTGCTTTCAACACCCGCTGACGGCGCGTTTCGCTCAACACCATGCCCGCGCTGACGGAGACGTTCATGCTTTCGACCGTACCGAACATGGGTATCGACACCAGCATGTCGCAATGCTCGCGTGTCAGGCGGCGCATGCCTTCGCCTTCGTTGCCCATCACCCATGCCGCGCTGTCGGGCAGGTCGCAATGGTAGAGGTCGGCGTCGCCGCCCATGTCGGTGCCGATAATCCAGATACCGTATTCTTTCAGCTCGCGCAGAGTTCGGGCGAGGTTGGTTACGGTGATGTAGGGGACGGTTTCCGCCGCGCCGCAGGCGACTTTGCTGACGGTAGCGTTCAGTCCCACGCTTTTGTCTTTCGGTGCAATGACGGCGTGTACACCCATTGCGTCGGCGGTACGCAGGCACGCGCCGAGGTTGTGCGGGTCGGTGATGCCGTCGAGTATCAGCAATAACGGCGGTTCGCTCAGGTTTTCCAATACGTCTTCGAGGTGGACGTGGTTTTTGGAAGCGTCGATAAATCCGACCACGCCCTGATGCCGCGCGCCTTTGCTAATGGCGTTGAGGCGGTCGGCATCGGCGAAGTGTACGCGCACGTTTTCGTTTGCCGCTTTCTCCAACACGTCGCGCGTGCGGGCATCGTTTTTGCCTTCTTGGACGTAGAGTTCGGTAATCGATTTCGGGTTTTGCCACAGGCGGGCGTTGACGGCGTGGAAGCCGTAGATGAGTCTTTGGTTTGCCATGATTTTGCTTTATAAAAAATTTCAGACGACATTATAACAAGATAAGGTCGTCTGAAAGGGGAAGGTCGTCCCGTCAGGAGGCTGCGCACCCTGAAAACAGATAACCGGTTTCACTCAAACTCAACTGCCTAGCGCATCAAATACCCCAACAACCCAGAACTGCCCACGCCGATCAACACGGTAACCAACATGGAAAACCTACTTGCGGCAAGCACGGTCAGCGCAATGGCAATCAACTCGTGCGGCTTGTCGGAAACGAAATAAGGCGCGATGACGGAAATCAACACGCAACCCGGCGCGGCTTCCATCACGATTTGCGCGCGGCGGCTTAAAGTGCGGTTGCGCAAGGCGAAAAAACCGATAAGGCGGGTGGAGTACGTTACCGCCAGCATACCGGCAAACAGCAGGAACGACTGCCAAGAGAGCAAATCCTTCATTCCTTCTCTCCCCAAAGATAGGCGGCAAGCAGGCCGGACATCGCGCCCATCGGCACATACCAATGCCCATCCACCGACAAATAAGTCCCGCACGCCACAATCAGGCTGACAAACCAAGGGCGTGCCGCCTTAAAGCTTTTCCACATTCCGCGCAGCAGCACCAAAAACACGGCGGGAAACGCCATGCCGAAGCCCCACGCCGCGACATCGCCGAACATCGGACCGACCGCCGCACCAAACGCTGCAAAACCCGTCCAAGTGGTATAAAGGATAAAGCACACGCCCGCATAAAACGGCATATTGAATGCCGGCAGCCCCATCGCCTTGCGTTTTTGGATTTCCGCAAACGCCATTGCCCAACTTTCGTCGCACATAAAAAACAACGCAGGCATGGCTTTTCTCAACGGCATATCCCGCATATAAGGCGCGATTGCCGCCCCCATCAGGATATGACGCGAATTAATCATGAAGGTAACGGTGGCAATCAGCAAAATCGGCAACGGATTTGCCCACAGATTGACTGCCGCAAATTCCGAGCCGCCAGCGAAATTCATGCCCGTCATCATCAGCATTTCCAGCCAACTCATGCCCTTCTGACCGCCCTGCATACCCAATATCAACGCCCACGGCAAAAGCCCGATGAGCATGGGCGAACATTCTTTGATGCCGCGTAAAAATTCGGATTGCGGGGAATTTGGGTGTGTCATTTTGGTGAGAAATTTAAATAGAGTGTGAAGATGAAAAATGAGGGAAGGTATTATAGTGGATTAACTTTAAACCAGTACGGCGTTACCTCGCCTTGCCGTACTATCTGTACTGTCTGCGGCTTCGTCGCTTTGTCCTGATTTGAATTTAATCCACTATATAAGTGAAATCGTCAACAATCAGGAGGGCAAGACAAAATCGCAAACAAGGAAACGCCGTATTGCTTTCAGGTCCATTTACAGGAACACCCAAAATACAGTTTGAAATGAAAACAGCCGGATTCTGCAATATGACAGAATCCGGCTGATACAAACCGAATGAACAGGTTTTCAAGAATATCCGAAGTTGGTTGGGCGATTCACATTTTCAGACGACCTTCGATCATCCGATCATCTTTCCATTATGTGAATCCCTGCCCTGATTATAAAGCTTTAAGACGGGCAATCCGGTTTTCCAAAGAGGGGTGGGTGCTGAGCAAAGAATCTTTGGCGTCGCTGGCGATACCCATCGCATTCATTTGCTGCGGCAAATCGCTCGGATTACCTTTCAAGCGTTGCAACGCGGCAATCATTTTAGGCGCGCCGACCAGTTTAGCGGCTCCCGCATCCGCACGGTATTCACGCTGACGGCTGAACCACATGACAATGATGCTTGCCAAAAAGCCGAACACAACCTGCAATACCATGCTGACTAAAAAATATGTGCCTTGCGAAGTGCTGCCGTCGTTATTGCGGGCAACCATGCCGGAAACGATGCGGGCAAGGAAAACCACAAACGTATTGACCACACCTTGTATCAGCGTCAACGTTACCATATCGCCGTTGCCGACGTGCGCCATTTCATGCGCCAAAACGGCTTCGACTTCGTCCCGCGTCATGCGCTCAAGCAAACCCGTACTCACCGCAATCAGCGAACTGTTGCGCGTGGCACCGGTTGCGAAAGCATTGGGTTCGGGGGAATGGTAGATCGCCACTTCCGGCGTTTTCAGGCTCCACTGCCTCGCCTGTGCTTCCACAGTCGCCAACAACCACGCTTCCACTTGATTGCGCGGCTGTACGATGACTTCCGCACCGACAGAGTTTTTCGCGATGGATTTGGACATCAATAATGAAATGATCGAACCGGCAAAGCCGACGACGGCCGAGTACACCAGCAGGCTGCCGACCTGATCCGTACTGTGTATGCCAAGTACGGCCAAAACAACGCGGATGACGACCAAAACGGCAATATTGGTTGCGAGAAACAAGAAGATTCGTTTCACCGGGGAGATTCCTTTTTTGGGTATGGTTGGTTTATGTTTTTGATTGATATAAAAGAACAACAAAATTAAACAATATCGGAATATTGAAGTTTACTTTGCACGCTACGCTTTATATCGAAACCGGTTGGAATTCAAATTATCGGTTTGCCCTAAAATTTTCGAGCGAATTCACAATCAGGTTGTAAGACTTATACCGCATTACTGCTAATGCTGCGGTATTTTCTCAAAAAGAGGCGGATTCTAAAATGCCGTACTTGGAAAAGGTATGCAAAACCAAAGTATCATTTTGACTAAACAGGAGATTTAGCGTTAACAAAATGCCATTTCCCCCTCAAAAACGTATTGATTACCCGTCCGAATATACCTAATAAAGACCGTTACTCCTCTTTTGATTGCCACCCCACCCCGAAATCTGATAAATAACGCATATAACATTTACATTAAATCCGTGCGCAAATCATGAAACGCAAAACCTCCCTCAATCTCGTTCTTGCCAGCATTGCGGTTGCCATTGCCTTGATTACGGCTGCGGCTTTTTGGTTTTATCACAGCCCTTACGGTCCGACCATCCCACTTATCCGTACCGGCTCTTCACAATCCATTACCCAACCCGACCGACCATCCCCGAAAATCGTTCAATCTGCGCGCAACCAAATCGGCAAGACCCTGCGTTATGACTCTGCCTACACCAAACTCAAATATCCGATGGGTGACGTACCGATGAAAAAAGGTGTATGCACCGACGTCATCATCCGCGCCCTGCGCGACCAAAATATGGATTTGCAAGAACTTGTCCATCAAGACATGAGCCGGAACTTCTCCGCCTACCCCAACCGTTGGGGCTTGAAACAACCCGATGCCAACATCGACCACCGCCGGGTGCCCAACCTCATGACTTATTTCACACGCCAAGGCTGGGCGGTACAGGATACGAATTATCAGGCAGGCGACATTGTGACTTGGGAGCTTAAAGGCAACCGCCCCCACATCGGCATCGTCTCCGACCGCAAAATCGGAGACAGACCCTTGATTATTCACAATATCGGTTTAGGAACCCGCGAAGACGACATCCTCTACCGCTATACCATTACCGGACATTTCAGACTTCCTGTTAAGTAAACTTTCTGTCGCACTATCAACGCTAATCCCCAAAGGTCGTCTGAAAACCCGATATTCTTTGACAAGGCATCCTGACAAGCGTCCGGATGCCTGAATATTCTGACGCAGGCAGGAGACGGCTGATCAATACGTTTAATAACCAAGCCGGTAAGGCAGCCCTACCATAGCCCTTTCACAACGTTTTCACTATAATCCCCCATTTCCTCCCCTGCCCCGTGCATCATGCCTAAAGCCACTTTCTACACCCACGCCGCCGACCCCGCCGCCTTCGCCTGCCGCCTGATTGCGCGCGCCATACGCGACGGCGGGCAGATATTGGTCTGGTCGGATTCCGATGAAACCATCCGCCGCCTCGACCGCGACCTTTGGCAGCAAATTCCCGAAAGCTTCATTCCGCATGAAATTTGGCAACCCGACCAACCCATGTCGTCTGAAACACCCGTATGGCTCGCGTTCGGCGACACCCTGCCCGCCGTCCCTGAAAATGCTACCATCCTCAATCTCTCTCCCGACTTTTGGAACGAAGCCCCTGTCATTCCCGCCCGCGTGCTTGAAATCGTAGGCAGCAGTCTGGAAGAACTCGCCGACGCCCGCGAACGCTTCAGCGCATACAAAAAAAGCGGCTTTTCTATCGAACACCACAATATGACAGGTAAAGCCTAAAATCCAAGGTCGTCTGAAAACGGCTTTACACGATAAGCCGAAAATTTAAACAGCCTTGATTCCTTTTGATTCAAACTGGGCTATAATCCCGACTTTCCTTTACTGACCCCTTTTAAAAGACGAAAACATCATGAACAAAACTTTCAAATTCAGCGCATTGGCAATCGCTGCCGCATTGGCACTGACCGCCTGCGACAAAAAAGACGCCAATACACCTGCTTCAGCCTCTGCGCCCGCATCGGCATCCGCAGCTTCCGGCGCATCTGCCGCAAAAGACGCATCCTCTATCGGCACACCGGTCCAACAAGCCAGCTACGCAATGGGTATGGACATCGGCAGCTCCCTGAAACAAATGAAGGATCAGGGCGCGGAAATCGACATGAAAGTCTTCATCGAAGCCTTGCAAGCCTCTTATGACGGCAAAGAAAGCAAAATGACTGAAGTCCAAGCACAAGAAGTCATGATGAAATTCCTGAAAGAACAACAAGCCAAAGCGGCGGAAAAACTTCAGGCTGACGCCAAAGCCAACTTGGAAAAAGGCGAAGCGTTCCTCAAAGAAAACGCCACTAAAGAAGGCGTGAAAACCACTGCTTCCGGCCTGCAATACAAAATTACCAAAGAAGGTGACGGCAAACAGCCTAAAAAAGACGACATCGTCGTTGTCGAATACGAAGGCCGCCTGATTGACGGTACCGTCTTCGACAGCAGCAAAGCCGGCGGTCCTGTCACCTTCCCCGTCAGCCAAGTCATCCCCGGCTGGGCCGAAGGCATCCAACTCTTGAAAGAAGGCAGCGAAGCCACCTTCTACATCCCGTCCAAACTCGCCTACCGCGACCAAGTCATGCCAGGCGGAAAAATCGGTCCGAATTCCACTTTGGTATTCGACGTGAAGCTGGTTAAAATCGGCAAACCCGAAGATTTCCAACCCGCTCCCGGTCAAGTTGACATTCAAAAAGTCCAATAAGCCTGCGCTTTAACCCGATGCCCGAACCGAATCCGTTTCGGGCATTTCTGTTCTGTATAGTGGATTAACTTTAAACCAGTACGGCGTTGCCTCGCCTTGTCGTACTATCTGTACTGTCTGCGGCTTCGTCGCCTTGTCCTGATTTAAATTTAATCCACTATATATTCGCAAAACATGGTTTACCCCGTTTCAGACGACCTCCTATCCCATCAAACCCCCAATAAACCCGCGCCATAGCATTCCGATTTTGTTTTGCTATACAATAAAACGTACCAACCTAATACAACCGACCCCATGAAAAACATCGTTATCCTTATCTCCGGCCGCGGCAGCAATATGCAGGCCATCGTCAATGCCGCCATTCCCGACGCCCGCATCGCCGCCGTCCTCAGCAACAGCGAAACCGCTGCCGGTCTGGCTTGGGCAGCCGAGCGCGGCATCGTTACCGACAGCCTCAACCACAAAGACTTCCCCAGCCGCCTTGCTTTCGACCAAGCCATGATGGAGAAAATCGATGCCTATCAACCTGATTTGGTCGTCCTCGCAGGCTTTATGCGCATCCTCACGCCCGAATTCTGCGCCCATTACCAAAACCGCCTGATCAACATCCACCCGTCCATCCTCCCCGCCTTCACCGGCCTGCATACCCACGAACGCGCCCTTGAAGCCGGCTGCCGCGTCGCAGGCTGCACCATCCACTTCGTGACCCCCGAGCTGGACTGCGGTCCGGTTATCTCGCAAGGCATCGTGCCGATACTTGATGGCGACACGCCCGACGACGTTGCCGCCCGCGTCCTTAAAGTCGAACACCGCCTATTCCCGCAAGCCGTTGCCGATTTCGTTGCAGGTCGTCTGAAAATCGAAGGCAACCGCGTATTCAATTCAGAACGCAACGCCGAAGGACAAACCCTGCTCGCGTAATCTCCGCCTAAGCAGCAGTACCACATAAGGAAAAACCATGAGCCAAAACCAGTTGACCCTTTTGGATATCATTTCCGAATCCGACTACCGTCAACGCCAAAGCAAAGCTATCGATTTATTCAACCAAAGCCTCAAAAACAACCCTGAAACAACGTTGGCATTGTGCAATTTTGTTGTCGGCGACGTACTCAGCAACCATTCCTTTTCACCCGGTTTCAAGCTGCACTGCCTAAACTGGCTGATCGACCATCACTTGGACCGCTGTGACGAAAGCTACGAGCAGCATCCTGAAGACGACGGCTTTCCCGAAGGCTTCTACGATTTAATCGATTGCCAGTGGAAATTCAAATGGATCATTCCCACGCTCGCCCGCGACCTCTTTATCGACAAAAAGGAAATCGAGGAAGCGAACGAAACAATGCGCTACCACTATGAAAACATGCGGTTCAGTCTTTCATCATTTTATAAAACCCTGATGCTGCAAAACATCCTGACCGGAGACCACACCGCCGCCAAAGAAAATTTCCAAAAATGGCAGCAAACCGCGACAGACGAATTTTCCGACTGTCCCGCGTGCGAACAGACCGAACAAGTCAACTTCTACCATTTCATCGGACAGTATCAAAAAGCCATCGACACCGCCCAACCCATCTTAACGGGCGAAATGACCTGCGCCGAAGTGCCGCATATTACCTACCATCCCGCCATCGACAGCATGATACGGCTGGGCAAATATCCCGAAGCAGAGCGTCTTTTGGATGAAGCCATAGATAAAATCAACGCCGAAGAAGACGAAATTTTCGTCCGTCTTATTCCCCTCTTCTCCCAACTGGCTTACAAACTCGGACAGTCGCAACGCGCCCTCGACTTGATGAACCGGCACGGCGACGCCATTATTCAACATGCCCAAAACGACAATATGCTCTATTTGGACTACCTCATCGCACTCTACCCCTTTGACGAAGATGCGGCGAAACATGCCCACGAGCTTGCCGCCGACTTCGACAAACGCAACGGCAACAGCCATTACCAAAGCCAGATAGAATTTATGTTCGGTTCGGGCAATCTCCAATAAACCAAGCTCGTCTGAAACCCTTTCAGACGACCCAAAACAGGAGGAAATATCATGAAAACACCAGCCTTGCTTATCGCCGCCGGTCTCGTCCTGAGCGCCACAAGCGTCTATGCCGCAGAGCTGCCCAAATCAGCCACCCTGAAATATTCCGGCAGCTACGGCATCCCCGCCACCATGACCTTCACCCGCAGCGGCAACCAATACACCATCGTTTCCAGAATCAAAGTCCCGATGTACAGCATCCGCTTCGAATCCGGCGGCACCATCAGCGGCAACACCCTCCGTCCCAAATACTATAAAGACGTCCGCGGTGGCAAACTCTATGCCGAAGCCAAATTCAGCGGCAACAGCATCACATACGGCAAAGCCGGCTCGAGCGAAACCGCTAAATCAAGCGGCACGACACTCGACCTCTTTACACTGGCTTGGCAGCTTGCCGCCAACGATGCCCACCTGCCGTCCGGTCTGAACATTACCAACGGCAAAAAACTCTACCCCGTCAGCGGCATGACCAAAGTCGGCAGCGAAAACTACAAAATCGGCGGCGGCACCACCACAGTCAACAAATACCGTGTCAAGCGCGGCGACGACACCGTCACCTATTCGTTCGCCCCCGCCTTCAACAACATCCCTGCCGAAATCAAATACACCGACGACGGCAAAACTTACGACCTCAAACTCACATCCGTCACCATCGACGGCAAAGCCGTCAAACCATAACGGCGACACACCATCCCAAATGACCGACCGTTTCCCAAAGGTCGTCTGAAAACTGAACTGCACCTAAAAAGTTGGATATTCCTTCCAACCCGTTAAGGTGCAGTTTTTTATTGCCGCACACATGACTTTTCAACCCTCACGCCATAGCGATTCGCCTATGGCGTATTTTTCTCAAAAAGCGACCGCCATTTTTCAGACAACCTGCGATTTTTTAGTTGAAAGATATGCGTTTACAGACTGGCAGGCTTAAGCTGTATTCACATTATTTTTCAGATTGTAAACAATATGTTCTAACTGATTTAGCCGCCGTTTAAGGTATGACATCGAAAATCTTTTCAAAAAGAGAGATATTGTATTCTTGAACATTCTGTGCTGAAATTACATGACACTACAAAAAATAGTAGTGCGTAAAAAATATAAAACAGACAAAGGAGAAACTCATGCAATGGTTTTTAGACAATCTCAAAGCCTTTTTTGAAACCATCAGCGGCTGGGTCTGGGGGCCTGTCATGCTGGTGCTGCTGGTCGGCACGGGCATTTTGCTGACCGTCATGCTGAAAGGCTTGCAATTCACCATGTTGGGCTATGCGCTGAAGCAGGCTTTCGTTCCGTCAAAGAAGCATGAAGACGGCGAAGACCATGAAGGCGATATTTCCCATTTCGCCGCTTTGATGACCGCCCTGTCCGCCACCATCGGCACGGGCAATATCGCCGGCGTGGCGACTGCCGTAGTGACCGGCGGCCCGGGCGCGGTATTTTGGATGTGGATGACCGCCGTTTTCGGCATGGCGACCAAATACGGCGAAGGCGTGTTGGCGGTGAAATACCGCGTGACCAACTCCAAAGGCGAAATGTCCGGCGGCCCTATGTATTACATCGAAAACGGTTTGGGTAAAAACTGGAAATGGATGGCGTTGGCGTTCGCTTTATTCGGCACATTCGCTTCGTTCGGCATCGGCAGCTCCGTACAGTCCAACTCGGTCGCTCAAGCGGTTCAGACGAGCTTCGGCGTCGAACCTGTCTATACCGGCATTACGTTGACGGTTCTGACTGCCATCGTCGTTTTGGGCGGTATTAAAGGCATCGCCAAAGCCGCTTCTTTCATCGTACCCGCTATGGCGGTGTTTTATGTGGTGGGCGGTATTTCCATTATCGTCATCAATTCCGATGCGCTGGTGCCTGCCGTCAAGCTGATTTTCTCCGATGCGTTTAGCGCGCAGGCAGTGGCGGGAGGCGCTATCGGCACGGTAATCCGCTACGGCGTGGCGCGCGGCGTGTTCTCCAACGAAGCGGGCATGGGTTCTGCACCGATTGCCGCCGCAGCCGCGAAAACCGACCATCCCGTCCGTCAGGCATTGGTTTCCATGACCGGTACGTTTTTGGACACCATCGTCGTTTGTTCGATTACCGGCATCATTTTGGTGATGGGCCTGCTCGGCGCGGGCGGCGAGTTTGTCAAACCTGAATTGAGCGGCGCGGCACTGACGACCGTCACCTTCCAAAAAATGCTGCCCGGCATCGGCGGCTGGATTGTCACCATCGGTCTGATTTTCTTCGCTTACTCAACCATTTTGGGCTGGTGCTATTACGGGGAGAAATGCGCGGTTTATGTATTCGGCGAGAAGTTTGCCGGTTTGTACCGCGTCGGTTATGTCTCTTCCGTCATGCTGGGTACAGTCTTGAGCCTTGATTTGGTATGGCTGGCTTCGGATACGTTCAACGGTCTGATGGCGTTGCCCAACCTGATCGCACTCCTTTTGATGATTAAAGTCATCGTCAACGAAACGCGCGACTTCAAACAGAAAGTCAAAGACGGAGCGTTGCCGCATTGATGCCTGAGGTCGTCTGAAAGGTGTTTCAGACGACCCGATATCTGTATTTATAGTGGATTAACTTTAAACCAGTACGGCGTTGCCTCGCCTTGCCGTACTATCTGTACTGTCTGCGGCTTCGTCGTCTTGTCCTGATTTAAATTTAATCCACTATATCAAACCAGTCGGCGGAGGAACAAAATGAAAGTGCTTGTTTTAGGTGCCGGAGTTGCCGGCGTATCTTGCGCGTGGTATCTGGCGGAAGCCGGACATGAGGTAACGGTAATCGACCGCGCCGAAGGCGTGGCAATGGAAACCAGTTTCGCCAATGCGGGCCAGCTCTCTTACGGCTATACCACGCCTTGGGCGGCACCCGGCATTCCGGCCAAAGCACTGAAATGGCTGTTTAAAAGCCATCCTCCCCTGCTGTTCCGCCCCGACGGCAGCCTGTATCAAGTCGAATGGCTGTGGCAAATGCTGCAAAACTGCACGGCATCCCGCTATCAAATCAACAAAGAGCGCATGGTCAGGATTTCCGAATACAGCCGTGAAATGTTCCGCCGTTTTGAAGCGCAAACCGGCATGAATTTCGAAGGACGCAAAAAAGGAACTTTGCAGATTTTCCGCCAAGCCAAAGAAGTCGAAGCGGCAGAACAAGACATTACCGTTTTGGAACGGTACGGCGTACCCTACCGTCGTCTGAAACCCGAAGAATGCGCAGAATTCGAGCCTGCACTTGCACGCGTTACCGCCAAAATTGCCGGCGGTCTGCACCTGCCTGCGGATGCGACCGGCGACTGCCACCTTTTCACCCAAAACCTGTACAAACTGTGTCTGGAAAAAGGCGTACAGTTCCATTTCAACCGAACCATCCGCCGCATCGAACACAACGGCCAGCGCATCAGCGCAGTGGAAACCGAAACAGAACGGTTTGAAGCAGATGCCTTCGTCTGCGCGCTCGGCTGCTTCAGCAGGACGGTTTTGGCGCAGTTGGACCTCAATCTGCCCATTTATCCCATCAAAGGCTATTCCTTGACCCTGCCCGTCACAAACGCAGACGGCGCGCCGGTTTCCACCGTTTTGGACGAAAGTTACAAAGTCGCCATCACACGATTCGACAACAGAATCCGCGTCGGCGGCATGGCGGAATTGTCCGGCTACGAAATCAAACTGTCCGAAAAACGCCGCGAAACGCTGGCTTTGGTCGTCAACGATTTATTCCCCGAAGGCGGCGACTTGAATCAGGCATTGTTCTGGAGCGGACTCAGACCGATGACGCCCGACAGCACGCCGCTAATCGGCCGCACCCGCTTTGACAACCTGTTCCTGAATACAGGTCACGGCACTTTGGGCTGGACCATGTCGCTGGGCTCGGCAAAATTGACCGCCGATATCGTGTGCGGCAAAGACACCGAAATCCGCAGCGACGACTTGAGCCTGTCGCGCTATCCGTCTTGAGCTTTCAACCGATAAGGTTTGAGCGGCACTACAAACTTAAAGGTCGTCTGAAAACGCAATATAGTTTTCAGACGACCTTTCTCACATCCCCACGAAACCCGACATCCCCAAAAGCAAACTTGACTTTCAGCCTTTGGAAACATTTAAGGTTTCGCAAGAAATCTGTCTCGTTTAAAACTTAAAGTTCACGCCGCCGGTGAAGCTGCGTCCCATTTGCGGGGTGTCGGACAGGAAGCTGCTGTGGGCGTAAACGGATTGGTTGAACAGGTTGTCTGCTTTGACATACCAATTCCACTCGCCGTAGCCGGTGCGGCGGCGGTAGTTTGCACCGAGGTTAAGCATATGGTGTCCGGGCGTACGCGTTTCGTAGCGGGCGAGTTTGTTTTGGGCAAACACGCGGTAGTAGTCGAGATGGGCATCGATGCGGTCGGTCAGCGCGGCATTCAGGTGGAGGCCGAGCCGTGCGGCGGGAACGCGCGGGGCGTTTTGGTCGGCTTGGGCAATGAGTGGGCGGTTGCCGTAGGCGTCTTCCCTGCCGGGCAGCGACGGAAGGTTTTTCAGACGACCTCTGACGTAGTCGCCGGACAGTCCGATGCGGTAGCGCGGCGTGGGTTTGAAGAAGATTTCTCCTTCCGCGCCGTAGAAGTCTGCGCCGGATTGGTTGTAGCGCACGAGCTTCATTTCACTGTCGTCTTCGATAGATTTGGGACCGCGTCCGTCGTTTAAGGTTTGGGCGTAGATGTAGTTGCCGAAGCGGTTGCGGTAGAGTGCCAGATTGTATTGCCAGCGGTCGCCTTCATAGCCCAGCGCAAGTTCGATATTGTTGGAACGCTCTTTGTTGAGGTGTTTGTTGCCGACTTCAAAGGTGTTGGTGGCGACGTGTTTGCCGTGTGCGTACAGCTCTTGCGTTGACGGCAGGCGTTCCTGATGGGAGGCGGTCAGGCTGAGTTTGTGTTGGGGCGAGAAATACCAGTTGCCGGAAAGCGCGAACGAGCGGGCGGTTTGGCGGTGCGCGCCGAGGTCGGGCAAGGGTTGGTTGTAGTAGTTTTCCCGATCAATCAATGCCTTGTCGTACTGAATGGCGGCTTTTTGTTTTTCCACGCGTACGCCGCCTTCAAGCGAGAAGTTGTCCCAATTTGCCTGTTCTACGCCGAAAAAGCTGTAATGATGCACATCGTTGTCGATCAGCATCGGCTGTTGGACGGTTTCGGGAATGGCGGAAAGCGCGCTGGATTTTTGGGTGAGGTATTGCACGCCCCAACTGCCTTTCAGACGACCTATGGGCAGGTGGCGCAATTCGATGCGGGCATTTTGCGTTTTGTTTTTAAAGAAGTTTTCCACCGCATCGCCCGCTTTTTCGTCGTGGCGGTAGTCGTTGCGGTTCAGGTGTACGCGCAGGGCTTCGAAACCGGGGAGCGGCTGCTTCCATTCGGCGCGGATTTCGTAGCGTTTGTTGCGCAGGTCTATCCACGGTCTGCCGCTGTGGGTATGCGCGTGTGCATTATCGTCGTCGTGGAAGCCGCAGCTTAAGCCCGGATTGTCGTAATCGATGTCTTCTTCGGTCAGCAGGTGCGGATAAAGCTGCAAATAGCGTTTGTTAATCAAACTCTTCTGCCAGATGATGTCGGCGTGGCAGTCGTCGTAGAGATGACTGTGCGCAGGCAGGCCGTAGCGGTCGCGACGGTCGCTGTACGCCGCGCCGATAAAGCCTTTCTCACCCACCCAAGACAGCCCGATGCTGCCCGTTTGCGAATCGGCATGGCTGTCGGGCAGGCGTTTCAGACGACCTTCTTCCTTGCGGTAACGCGGTACAGAGTAGTCGCCCGATTTGCGGTACAGCCCTTCCGTGTGCAACACGAAGTTTTTGCCCAGTCCGACGTTGATGCCGCCGGATGTGAGTTTTTCCAGATTGCCGCTGCTCAAACGCAGCCCGAGTTCTCCCGATACGCCGTTTTCAGGCATTTTTTCAGGGATTTTCTCGTCGGCAACATCCACCAAACCCGCCACATTGCCCGAGCTGTACAACAGCGTTACCGGTCCGCGCAGGATTTCAACCTGTTGCGACAAGGCGGTGTCCACCATCAGGGCATGGTCGGGCGAGAAATCCGCCATGTCGCCCGTTTCGCCGTGATGGTTCAACACTTTAATCCGTCTGCCCGTCTGCCCGCGTATCACAGGCGCGGACGCGCCGCCGCCGTATTGCGAAGCATGGATGCCCGGCACGCCGTTGAGCGCGTCGCCGAGATTGACGGCTTTTTGCCGCAAAGTATCGCCGGCAATGATTTTGTCGGAGGCGGTCGAAGTGTGCAGCAGCCCCGAAGTAGCGCGCGGATGGCTTTTACCGACGACGTTGACCGTTTCCAAGTCCACCGTCTGCTCGGTTTCATGCGCTTGGGCGAGAATGGGGGAACTGATTAAAAGAATAGATAAAACAATAGGTTTAAGCGTGGTTGGTGTCATTTTAGGTTTCCCGTCATATTTCAAATAAATTGTTATTATATAACATCACATCATTAATATGACAAGAATTCAAGAAGCGAATCGCATTTGGTGCGGCAAAACAGCCAAACCCAAGCCCATACAAACAGCGAAGACCAAAGGTCGTCTGAAACCCAATATCTTGAAAATGATAAAAAAGACGGAAACAGCGGCAGCGCGTCATCCCCCCGTTTGCTTGGAACGAATCATGTTGCTTAAACAGCAAAAAAGGTCGTCTGAAAACGCAATATGGTTTTCAGACGACCTTTACGGTTTGATGACTGCTATTTGGCTGTTTGGGCAGCAGCAGTTTCAGCAATCAGGTCAAGGAATACCAGCGGCTCTTTGCCGATGTTCTTCAAAGCATGGGACTGGCCGGGGCGGGCGATGGTGATGTCGCCGGCGCCGACTGGGGTCTGTTTGCCCGTGCTGTCGGTGAACACGCCTTTGCCCGAGACGATGATGTAAACGTCTTCGTTGTCGGTGTGTTTATGTTCGCCGATGGATGCGCCCGGCGGCAGGGTCAGCCAGCCGATTTCCCTAAACGCGTCTTGGGCGGCGGTTTGATGGCGGTTGAAGGCAAAACGTCCGAGCAGCGGGTCTTTGCCTCCGGCTGCGTTTTCGCGGTTCCACTCTGCCAAGTCGGCTTTTTTATACACTTGGACGCTGCGGTCGGTCGGTTTCGCCTGTTCTGCGGCGTGAACGCTGACGGTCGTGCCGAGCACAAAGGCGACGGACAATGCGGCAAATAGCGGTTTCATCATGGTTCTCCGTTTGTTGGGTTGTGTCAGATAAATCGTAGGCTGCATTCAGGTAGCTTTTGTATCAATATTGACGATAGGTAATATTACATAGCATCATTGCCTAGCTTTTCAGCACAGGATGTTCCCTATTACTCAACATCATTAAAAGACAAAAACATGACCGAAACACAAAAAATCTATACTGCATGGACACAGATGTGGAATGGCAATCTCAATATTGCTGACGAACTGTTGTCAAACGATTTCAAAGCACATCTGACCGCTGATTCAACTCCGCCACCTGCGCCCATAACTGACATCGCCAGCGCAAAGGCTTGGATAGCCACTATTCGTGCTAAAGCAGATCTGCATTATGAAATTGTGCTTGGTCCGTTCCACGACGGCGACATAATTTCCGCCTATTGGCGTGTAACCGCTAAATTCGGCAACCAAACCGCCGTCAAAGTCGGTACGGATTTCTTGAAAATCAAAGACGGTAAGATTACCGACTGCTGGACGATGAACAACAACGCTGCATAATTGAATTACCAAACTCTATTTGTTTTCGGACAGCCTGCATTAGTTGATGCGGTTCCGTTTTCAGACGACCTGCGGGGGCGGTTGCTTTGCCCCGCAGGCGTCAAGGCTTATTTCACGTTGCGCAGATAGTTCAGCAACAGGGGAACGGGGCGGCCGGTCGCGCCTTTTTCGCTGCCGGATTTCCATGCCGTACCCGCGATGTCGAGGTGCGCCCACGGGTAGTCTTCGGTGAAGTAAGACAGGAAGGTGGCGGCGGTAATCGTGCCTGCGCCGGGCGTGCCGATGTTGGGGATGTCGGCGAAATTGGATTTGAGCTGATCTTTGTAAGTCTCGAAGAGCGGCAGTTGCCATGCTTTGTCGTCCACGTTGCGGGAGGCGGCGAGCAGGCTGTCGACCAAATCCTGATTGTTGCCCATCACGCCGCTGACGTCATGACCCAAGGCAATGATGCACGCGCCGGTCAAGGTGGCAACGTCGATGACGGCTTTGGGCTTGAACTGCTCGGCGTAAGTGAGCGCGTCGCACAAAATCAGACGACCTTCGGCATCGGTGTTCAACACTTCAATCGTCAGGCCTTTCATGCTTTTCACGACGTCCCCCGGTTTGTTTGCCGCGCCGGAAGGCATGTTTTCGCAAGTGGCGACGACGGCGATGAGGTTGATCGGCAGTTGCAGTTTGACGGCGGCGCAGAAGGTGCTGATGACGGTTGCCGCGCCGCACATGTCAAACTTCATTTCGTCCATGTTCAGACCGGGTTTGAGGGAGATGCCGCCTGTATCGAAGGTAATGCCTTTGCCGACTAGGACGACGGGGGCGGCTTCTTTGTCGGCAGCGCCGAAGTAGCTCAATTCAATCAGATAGGGGTCTTCCACGCTGCCTTTGGCGACCGACCAAAACGAACCCATGTTTTCTTTGATGTAGTCTTTTTCGATGATTTTGGCGTGTGCGCCCAGTTTTTCGGCTTCGGCTTTGGCGGTGCGCGCTAAAAATTCGGGCGTGCATTCGTTGGGCGCGGCGTTGCCCAAATCGCGGCAGAGGCTTTGTCCGTAAACCTGAGCTTCGGTGATGCGCAGGGCTTCTTTGACGGCGGCTTCGTGTGCGGTGTGGAACACGGCTTGTGCGAATTTGGCGGGCTTGGCTTCTTTTTTGTAGCGGTCGAAACGGTAGGCGGCGTTGCCGAACGCGATGGCGAAGGCTTCGGCTACGGCAGAGGCTTGCGCTTCATCGAAGGCATGGATGTCCGCATTGACCGTTTCCTGATTTTGCGCCCATTTCGCGGCTTCGGCAGCGGCTTTGTTCAGCGCGGCGCGGTCGGTTTTTTCGAGGCGGACGACCGCGACTGCCTGCAAACCGTTGTCCGTCGGGATTTTGGTGTCGGCAAAAGTTTGACCTTCTTCAAGCGAAGACAAAAGGGCAAGGGCGGTCGGGTGGTTTAATTGTGCGGTTTCGGTGCAGACAAATAACTGCGCGCCTGCCTGTTGCGGCTGCAAGGTTCCGGCTTTTGTGCTAAATTCCACGTTTATTCTCCTGATTGAGATGGTTTCGGGTAGTTTCAGACGACCCTTTGCATCAAGAGGTCGTCTGAAAACGGTTGGAAAGATTGTACTCCATTTGAGAGGTCGTCTGAAACCTTGCGCAGACAATCCGCCTGCGCCGAACCGCTACCGCTCCTAGCCGCGATTCTATGATTTATCAAAGAAACTTCATCAAAGAACTCTCTTTTACCGCCGTCGGCATTTTCGTCGTCCTCTTGGCGGTGTTGGTCTCCACGCAGGCAATCAACCTGCTCGGACGTGCCGCCGACGGGCGCGTCGCCATTGATGCCGTGTTGGCATTGGTCGGCTTCTGGGTCATCGGCATGACGCCGCTTTTGCTGGTGTTAACCGCGTTCATCAGTACGCTGACCGTATTGACCCGCTACTGGCGCGACAGCGAAATGTCGGTCTGGCTCTCCTGCGGGTTGGCGTTGAGGCAATGGATACGCCCCGTCATGCAGTTTGCCGTACCGTTTGCCATTCTAATTGCCGTCATGCAGCTTTGGGTCATGCCGTGGGCGGAACTGCGCAGCCGCGAATACGCCGAAATCCTCAAGCAGAAACAAGAATTGTCGATGGTGGAAGCAGGCGAATTCAACAGTTTGGGCAAGCGCAACGGCAGGGTTTACTTCGTCGAAACCTTCGACACCGAATCCGGTATTATGAAAAACCTGTTCCTGCGCGAACAAGACAAAAACGGCAACGACAACATTATCTTCGCCAAAGAAGGCAATTTCTCGCTGAACGACAACAAGCGCACGCTCGACCTGCGCAACGGCTACCGTTACAGCGGCACGCCCGGTAAAGCCGACTACAACCGCGTTTCCTTCCAAAACCTCAGCCTGATTATCAGCACCACGCCCAAACTCATCGACCCCGTTTCCCACCGCCGCACCATCCCGACATCCCAGCTCATCGGCAGCAGCAACCCGCAACATCAGGCGGAATTGATGTGGCGCATCTCGCTGACCGTCAGCGTCCTCCTGCTCTGCCTGCTTGCCGTGCCGCTTTCCTATTTCAACCCGCGCAGCGGCCACACCTACAACATCCTCGTCGCCATCGGGCTTTTCCTGATTTACCAAAACGGACTGACCTTCCTGCGCAACGCCGTGGAAGACGGCAAAATCCATTTCTGGCTCGGACTGCTGCCCATGCACATCATCATGTTCGCCATTGCCATCGTACTCCTGCGCGTCCGCAGCATGCCCAGCCAGCCCTTCTGGCAGGCGGTTGGCAAAAGTCTGACATTGAAAGGCGGAAAATGAACCTGATTTCACGTTACATCATCCGCCAAATGGCGGTTATGGCGGTTTACGCCCTCCTCGCTTTCCTTGCCCTGTACAGCTTTTTTGAAATCATCAACGAAGTCGGCGACTTAGGCAAAGGCAGCTATAACGGCGCAACCATGGCGCAATACGTCCTCATGCAGATGCCCGCGCGCGCCTACGAACTCATGCCCCTCGCCGTCCTCATCGGCGGACTCGTGTCCCTCAGCCAGCTTGCCGCCGGCAGCGAACTGACCGTCATCAAAGCAAGCGGCATGAGTACCAAAAAGCT
The DNA here is from genome assembly GCF_940793045.1 of Neisseria sp. Marseille-Q2251. Classification (NCBI taxonomy): domain Bacteria; kingdom Pseudomonadati; phylum Pseudomonadota; class Betaproteobacteria; order Neisseriales; family Neisseriaceae; genus Neisseria; species Neisseria sp. Marseille-Q2251. The sequence goes on along the minus strand of NZ_CALNWV010000001.1, from coordinate 101,905 downwards.
GCTGCTGATCCTGTCGCAGTTCGGACTGATTTTCGCCCTCGCCACCGCTGCGCTCGGCGAATGGATTGCCCCCGTCCTCAGCCAAAAAGCCGAAAACATCAAATCCGCCGCCATCAACGGCAAAATCAGCACCGGCAATACTGGGCTTTGGCTCAAAGAAAAAAACAGCATCATTAACGTGCGCGAAATGCTGCCCGACCATACCCTGCTGGGCATTAAAATTTGGGCGCGCAACGACAAAAACGAGCTGACGCAGGCAACGGAAGCCGAATCCGCCGTCTTAAACAACGACGGCAGTTGGCAGTTGAAAAACATCCGCCGCAGCACACTTGGCGAAGACAAAGTCGAAGTCTCCACCGCCGCCGAAGAAAACTGGCCGATTGCCGTCAAGCGCAACCTGATGGACGTATTACTCGTCAAACCCGACCAAATGTCCGTCGGTGAACTGACCACCTACATCAGCCACCTCGAAAACAACAACCAAAACACCCAAATCTACGCCATCGCATGGTGGCGCAAATTGGTTTACCCCGTCGCCGCCTGGGTGATGGCGCTCGTCGCCTTCGCCTTCACCCCGCAAACCACCCGCCACGGCAATATCGGCTTGAAACTCTTCGGCGGCATCTGCCTCGGCTTGCTGTTCCACTTCGCCGGACGGCTCTTCGGCTTTACCAGCCAACTCTACGGCGTCCCGCCCTTCCTCGCCGGCGCACTGCCCACCATAGCCTTCGCCCTGCTCGCTGTGTGGCTGATACGCAGGCAGGAGCGGCGTTAAGCCCAAGAATACGAGGAAAGTTTGCAAATTTAAGCTTCCAATTCGACACCAGAATCAATCAGACCAATCCGCCTAAAAAGCATTATTTTTAGGCGGATTTTTTCCAAACTGTCGGCATTGAGATTGCAGAATATTGTCGACTCAAACCGTATCGTTTCATGCGCCCTCTTCCACCCAAAAGAGAATAACGGCGGTTTAAAACAAAAAAACAGAACAGCGAAAACTGTTCTGTTTTTTTGTTTTCAGACGACCTCATGGGTTTAGCCTCTAAAGGGGTCGTCTAAAACTGCTTTACCTACTTGTTAAACATTCACGGTCTCGGCTACTTCGTTGTAGCTGTCAATTTCGTTGAAGTTCATGTAGCGGTAGATTTGGTCGCCCTGTTCGTTGATGATGCCGATGTTGGCTTGGTATTCTTCAACGGTCGGGATTTTACCCAGTTTGGAGCAAATCGCCGCCAACTCTGCCGAACCGAGGTAAACGAAGGTGTTTTTACCCAAGCGGTTCGGGAAGTTGCGGGTGGAAGTGGACATGACGGTCGCGCCTTCGTGTACTTGGGCTTGGTTACCCATACACAACGAACAGCCCGGCATTTCCATACGCGCGCCGGCGCGGCCGAGTACGCCGTAGTGGCCTTCGTCGGACAACTCTTTCGCGTCCATTTTGGTCGGCGGCGCCATCCACAGGCGGACTGGGATGTCGCTCTTGCCTTCCAAGAGTTTAGAGGCGGCGCGGAAGTGGCCGATGTTGGTCATGCACGAACCGATGAACACTTCGTCGATTTTGGTGCCGGAGCGTTCGGACATGAAGCATACGTCGTCGGGGTCGTTCGGACAGGCGATGATCGGCTCTTTGATATCGTCCATGTTGATTTCGATCACGGCGGCGTATTCGGCATCTTTATCCGCCTCGAGCAATTCGGGGTTTGCCAACCATGCTTCCATGGCTTTGATGCGGCGTTCCAAAGTGCGCGGGTCTTGATAGCCGTCGGCAATCATGTTTTTCATCAACACGACGTTGGATTTCATGTACTCGATAATCGGCTCTTTGTTGAGCTTCACGGTACAGCCGGCGGCGGAGCGTTCGGCGGATGCGTCGGTCAATTCAAAGGCTTGTTCCACTTTCAAATCAGGCAGGCCTTCGATTTCTAGAATGCGGCCGGAGAAGATGTTTTTCTTACCGGCTTTGGCAACGGTCAGCAAACCTTGTTTAATCGCGTAAAGCGGAATGGCGTTCACCAAATCGCGCAGGGTGACACCCGGTTGCAGCTTGCCGCTGAAGCGTACCAGTACGGATTCAGGCATATCGAGCGGCATCACGCCGGTGGCTGCTGCGAAAGCAACCAAGCCGGAGCCTGCGGGGAAGGAAATACCGATAGGGAAACGGGTGTGGCTGTCGCCGCCGGTGCCGACGGTATCGGGCAGCAGCAGGCGGTTGAGCCATGAATGAATCACGCCGTCGCCTGGACGCAGAGATACGCCGCCACGGGTAGAAATAAAGGCGGGCAGTTCTTTATGGGTTCTGACATCGACAGGTTTCGGATAAGCGGCAGTGTGGCAGAAAGACTGCATTACCATATCGGCAGAGAAACCCAAACAAGCCAAGTCTTTCAACTCGTCTCGGGTCATCGGGCCGGTAGTGTCTTGCGAGCCGACCGTCGTCATACGCGGTTCGCAATAAGTACCCGGACGTACGCCTTGTCCTTCGGGCAGACCACAGGCGCGACCGACCATTTTTTGAGCCAACGTGAAACCGGCTTTGCTTTCGGCAGGCGCTTGAGGCAGGCGGAATTCGGTGGAAGCAGGCAGTTCCAACGCTTCGCGCGCTTTGGCGGTCAGACCGCGGCCGATAATCAGGTTGATGCGGCCGCCGGCTTGCACTTCGTCCAGCAATACTTGGGATTTCAGGCTGAACTCGGCAACGGTTTCGCCGTTTTTCACGATTTTGCCTTCATAAGGCAGAATATCGACGACATCGCCCATTTTCAGCGCGGAAACATCGACTTCAATCGGCAGCGCGCCGGAGTCTTCTTGAGTATTGAAGAAAATCGGTGCGATTTTGCCGCCCAAGCAGACGCCGCCGAAACGTTTGTTCGGTACAAACGGAATGTCTTCGCCGGTATGCCAAATCACGGAGTTGGTTGCGGATTTACGTGAAGAGCCGGTACCGACCACGTCGCCGACATAGGCAACGGGATGACCTTTGGCTTTGAGTTCTTCCAACAATTTAATCGGACCGACTTCGCCCGGTTTGTCGGGATTGATGCCATCGCGCGGGTTTTTCAGCATGGCCAGCGCGTGCAGCGGAATATCGGGACGGCTCCATGCGTCGGGCGCGGGAGAAAGGTCGTCCGTATTGGTTTCGCCGTCAACTTTGAAGACGGTAACGGTGATTTTTTCGGGAACTTTAGCGCGTGAAGTGAACCATTCGGCATCTGCCCAAGATTGCAAAACTTCCTGCGCGTATTTATTGCCTTTTTCGGCTTTTTCCTGAACGTCGTGGAAAGAATCGAACATCAGAAGCGTATGTTTCAAACCTTTGGCAGCGATGGGCGCGAGTTTGTCGTTGTCCAAGAGTTCGATTAAGGCGTGAATGTTGTAACCGCCGAGCATCGTACCTAAAAGTTCGGTCGCATATTCGGGGGAAATCAGCGGGCTGGATGCGCTGCCTTCGGCAACGGCAGCCAGGAATGAGGCTTTGACTTTGGCGGCATCGTCCACACCGGGCGGAACACGGTGGGCAAGCAGTTCGACCAAGAATTCACCTTCGCCTGCGGGCGGGTTTTTCAGCAGCTCAACCAAATCGGCGGTTTGCTGCGCGTTCAAAGGGAGGGGCGGGATACCGAGGGCGGCACGCTCGGCGGCGGCTTTGCGATAGGCTTCTAACATCTCTTTGTTCCTTTTTTCTGTTTTTTCTTCTGACCGTTGCAAATGATTTGCAATCAAAGAATTGTAAACAATTCTTTTGGGTATCATAGACCAGTTTGGCAAAAATTGGAATATTTATGTTATCGGATGTAATAGGTGTTTGCTATTGAAACGAATTATCTTGAAAAATACGAAAAGGTCGTCTGAAAACAGGGTTTCAGACGACCTTTTATGTTTTATCGGAATGACCGGTTCGTTCTTTTACCGGGCGTTTGCCTGATATTCGCTTCCGTCTTCGCGCAAGAGCTTGGGCTGTTCGCCTTTCTCTATGACGTTTTTACCGATGACAACTTTGGTTACGCCTTTCAAATCAGGCAGTTGATACATGGTATCCAACAGGCAGCGTTCAACGATGGAGCGCAGACCGCGCGCCCCGGTTTTACGTTCCATTGCCTGACGGGCGATGCTGCGCAAGGCTTCTTCTTCAAATTCCAATTCGACATTTTCCATGCCGAACAAGGTTTGATATTGTTTCACCAAAGCATTTTTCGGCTCGGTCAAAATGTTGACCAATGCGTCTTCGTCCAATTCCGCCAACGTGGCGATAACGGGCAAACGACCGATCAACTCGGGAATCAGACCGAATTTAATCAAGTCTTCAGGCTCAACGATTTCAAACAATCCGGTAATGTCGGCATTTTCGTCTTTGCTGTGAACGGACGCACCGAAACCGATACCGCCTTTTTCTGTACGCTGACGGATCACTTTTTCCAAACCTGCAAACGCGCCGCCGCAGATAAACAGGATATTGGTCGTATCGACGTTGATAAATTCCTGATTCGGATGTTTGCGGCCGCCTTGGGGCGGAACGCTGGCAACCGTACCTTCAATCAGTTTCAGCAAGGCTTGTTGCACGCCTTCGCCGGATACGTCGCGGGTAATCGACGGGTTGTCGCTTTTGCGCGAGATTTTATCGATTTCGTCGATATAGACGATACCGCGTTGGGCTTTTTCGACATCAAAATCACATTTACCCAAAAGCTTGGTAATAATTTGCTCAACGTCTTCACCGACATAACCCGCCTCGGTCAGCGTAGTCGCATCCGCCATGACGAACGGCACGTCCAGTTTGCGCGCCAAAGACTGCGCCAACAGCGTTTTACCCGAACCAGTCGGACCGATAAGCAGGATGTTGGATTTCGACAACTCGACATTGCCGTTGGCTTTGGGGTGGCGCAGGCGTTTGTAATGGTTGTACACCGACACCGCCAATGCTTTCTTGGCTTGTTCCTGACCGATAACGTGGTCGTTGAGGTTGGCGACGATTTCGGCAGGCGTAGGCAGCTTGTTGTTCGGATGGGACGCATCCGTTGCAGATTTCTCTGCGGAGAGGTCGTCTGAACTTTGCAGCATCACGCCGCAAGTTTCTACACATTCGTTACAGATAAAAGCGTTTTCGCCTTCAATCAGGTTTTTGACTTCATGCTCGGATTTTCCGCAAAACGAGCAGGAGCGTTTTTCTTCAGTCATAATTTATCTTCTGTTTTCAAGCAATATCGGCAAACCGTTATCCGAATGTTGCGGGAACGGTTTTCGGCAAAGTCGGTAAGTATAATCAGTATCTTAAGGTTTATCAAATACCGTATGGCAAGCTGTTTGGCGTAAGGTTTTCAGACGACCCTCCGACGCATGGCAACACGTCACAATTTCCCATCCTTAAGATTGTTTCCAATTTGGGAAAAAGATGCAAACAAACGCAAAAAAGCCATATTAAACTTTACGTTTTGTTGTATTTTAAGCAAAATATCTCCTTTAATAATTCAATTGTCTTAAATTCTACTGGTTGAAGTATGTCGGTTATGAAATTTTATAAAACACTGAGTGCAGCCTGTTTGGGTATGGCTTTGACGGTTGTTGCCGCCCCTGCCGCTGCAGACGATATGGACGTTTTGGGTCAATTTTTGGAACAAAATTTTCCAACCCAAAATGACCCGATGGAAGCTTTCGCATTAAGCCATGCACAAAAAATCGAGGCTCAGGCAATGATGGCGGGGCCGCTTTTGACATCTCAGTCCGCCCTGATTTTTAACAACAAAACAGGCGAAATCCTATATCAGAAAAACGCAGACCGCGTGATGCCGATTGCGTCTATTTCCAAACTGATGAGCGCGATGGTCGTCTTGGATGCGCGTTTGGATATGAACGAGCGCATTACCATTACTGCCGATGAAATCGACCGCCTGAAAGGTACAGGCAGCCGCCTTGCCGTCGGTACGACGCTGACGCGCGGCGAATTGCTGCACCTGAGCCTGATGAGCAGTGAAAACCGCGCAACGCACGCGCTGGGCCGCACCTATCCGGGCGGTATGTCGGCATTTGTTGCTGCCATGAATGCCAAAGCGCAAAGCTTGGGCATGCACAACAGCCGTTTCTACGAACCTACCGGTCTGAATTTCCAAAACGTATCAACCGCCAACGATTTGAACCGAATGGTCGCCGCGGCAAGCAAATATCCGCTTATCCGGAAAAACTCAACCTCCAACTACGGCTCGGTTTGGACGGCAAATGGTCGCCAAAACTATAAAAACTCCAACGCCCTCGTCCGCGAAGGCAGCTGGAATATCGAGCTTCAGAAAACCGGTTATATCCGCGAAGCAGGACGCTCGATGGTGGTTAAGGCAAATGTTCAAAACCAACCGATTACCATCGTATTGTTGAACTCGCCAACTTCGACAACACGCGTAAACGACGCGCGTAAGATCGAATCTTGGATGTCGCAGCGCCGCTCTTAAAAACACTTATTATGCCGTCTGAAAATCAGGCGGCATTTTTTATATGATAAGCAGAAAAACTTCATGCAATTCGGTTGAAGAATCTTGATTTTAACAATATTAGGAGATGCAAATGCCGAACAAAAAACAATTGATACAGTTGGTAGCCATTTTAGCCTTGACCGGCTGTACTTCCGTTGCCGATATGGCGGGATACGATACGGCATCGCTCAACGAGGCTGCCGCCAAAAACTATTCGCAAGTAGTACAACAAGCGCAATCGCAACGCGTTTTGGACAACACTTCCCAGACTTCGCGCCGTATCAAAACCGTATTTGAGCGTCTGAAACCCCATGCCAATCAAGCCAACCAAACCGGCGTACCTTTCAACTGGCAGATGAATGTTTTCCGTGGCAATGAATTGAACGCTTGGGCAATGCCGGGCGGCAAAATGGCGATGTATACCGGCATGGTCGATCGTTTGAAATTGACGGATGACGAAATCGCCGCCGTTATCGGCCACGAAATGACCCATGCCCTGCTTGAGCATGGCAAAAAAGCCATCGGCGGCCAAGTATTGACCGGATTGGGCGGTTCTATTTTGGCGGGCGCGTCCGGAGTTGATGCCAATATTGTCGGCTTGGGTACGGATTTACTTGCTTCCAAACCATTTTCACGCCATCAGGAGAGCGAAGCGGACGCAGGCGGCGTACGTTTGATGGCTCAGGCAGGTTACAATCCCGAAGCAGCCATCAGCGTTTGGGAAAAGATGAGCAAACTCGAAGGCAGCTCGTCCATCGCGATTTTGTCCACCCATCCGACCAATCAGACACGCATCAATGCCATTCGCAGAATGCTGCCTGAACTCATGCCGATTTATCAAAAGAATAAACGATAAATTTTTTGGAGAAACTTTCCGTAAACCAATATCGGAATTTTCCAAACCAAGCTGCAATTCCTTGCTTTAAATTCACTTTAAATTAATTTAAATCAAATTATTGCACAAACTTCAATCAAAATTTTTCAGACGACCCTTCCTCCCCTCGTGACAAAGGTCGTCTGAAAAATTGTCAACATTTTAACCCAAATTACCAAGCAACCCAGACCCATTCGGCGTATAATACAGCCTTTCCCAACCGCATTTGAGAGCTGAATCATGTCTGTTGTTTTGCCCTTGCGCGGCGTTACCGCCCTTTCCGATTTCCGTGTTGAAAAACTCTTGCAAAAAGCGGCCGCACTCGGCCTGCCCGAAGTGAAACTGAAAAGCGAATTTTGGTATTTTGTCGGCAGCGAGAAAGCACTGGATGCCGCGACTGTCGAAAAACTGCAAGCCTTGTTGGCGGCGCAAAGCGTTGAACAAACGCCCGAAGCGCGCGAGGGCTTGCATTTATTTTTGGTAACGCCCCGTTTGGGTACGATTTCTCCGTGGGCTTCCAAGGCGACCAATATCGCGGAAAACTGCGGTTTGGAAGGTATAGAGCGCATCGAACGCGGCATGGCGGTGTGGCTGGAAGGTCGTCTGAATGATGAACAGAAACAGCAATGGGCGGCTTTGCTGCACGACCGCATGACGGAATCTGTGCTGCCCGATTTTCAGACGGCCTCCAAATTATTCCACCATCTCGAATCCGAAACCTTCTCCACCGTCGATGTTTTGGGCGGCGGTAAAGAGGCTTTGGTCAAAGCCAATACCGAAATGGGTTTGGCACTCTCCTCCGACGAAATCGATTATCTGGTTGAAAACTATCAGGCTTTGCAACGCAATCCGTCCGATGTTGAATTGATGATGTTCGCACAGGCAAACAGCGAACACTGCCGCCACAAAATCTTCAACGCCGATTTCATCCTCAACGGCGAAAAACAGCCGAAATCCCTCTTCGGTATGATACGCGACACGCACAACGCGCATCCCGAAGGCACGGTCGTTGCCTATAAAGACAATTCGTCCGTGATCGAAGGCGCGAAAATCGAGCGTTTCTATCCGAATGCGGCGGAAAACCAAGGCTACCGTTTCCACGAGGAAGACACGCATATCATCATGAAAGTGGAAACGCACAACCACCCGACCGCCATCGCGCCGTTTGCGGGCGCGGCGACGGGCGCGGGCGGCGAAATCCGCGACGAAGGCGCGACGGGCAAAGGTTCGCGTCCGAAAGCGGGCTTGACCGGCTTTACCGTCTCCAACCTGAATATCCCTGGCTTGGAGCAGCCTTGGGAACAAGCCTACGGCAAACCCGGCCATATTGCTTCTCCTCTAGACATCATGATTGAAGGCCCGATCGGCGGCGCAGCGTTCAACAACGAATTCGGCCGTCCGAACCTCTTGGGCTACTTCCGCACTTTTGAAGAAAAGTTTGACGGTCAGGTTCGCGGCTACCACAAACCGATTATGATTGCGGGCGGTCTGGGCAGCATTCAGGCGCAGCAGACGCATAAAGACGAAATCCCCGAAGGCGCGTTGCTGATCCAACTGGGCGGCCCGGGTATGCTTATCGGCTTGGGCGGCGGCGCGGCTTCTTCGATGGATACCGGCACAAACGACGCGTCTTTGGACTTCAACTCCGTACAACGCGGCAACCCCGAAATCGAACGCCGCGCGCAGGAAGTGATCGACCGATGCTGGCAGCTTGGCGACAAAAATCCGATTATCTCCATCCACGACGTCGGCGCGGGCGGCCTGTCCAACGCCTTCCCCGAACTGGTCAACGATGCCGGACGCAGTGCGGTATTCAAGCTGCGCGCAGTGCCGTTGGAAGAACACGGCCTCAACCCGCTGCAAATCTGGTGCAACGAATCGCAAGAGCGTTATGTGTTGTCGATTTTGGAAAAAGATTTGGACACCTTCCGCGCCATCTGCGAACGCGAACGCTGCCCGTTTGCCGTGGTCGGCTCGGCGACCGACGACGGCCATTTGAAAGTGCGCGACGATTTGTTCTCTAACAATCCCGTCGATTTGCCGCTGAACGTCTTGCTCGGCAAACCGCCTAAAACCACGCGCAGCGACCAAACCGTGAGGTCGTCTGAAAAGGCATTTAATGCCCAAAACATCGACATCACCGAAGCCGCCTACCGCGTTTTGCGCCTGCCTACCGTAGCCGCCAAGAACTTCCTGATTACCATCGGCGACCGCAGCGTCGGCGGCATGACTCACCGCGACCAAATGGTCGGCAAATACCAAACCCCCGTAGCCGACTGCGCCGTTACCATGATGGGCTTCAACACCTATCGCGGCGAAGCAATGTCTATGGGCGAAAAACCGACCGTCGCCCTGTTTGACGCGCCCGCCTCGGGCAGAATGTGTGTCGGCGAAGCCATCACCAACATCGCGGCGGTCAACATCGGCGACATCGGCAACATCAAACTTTCTGCCAACTGGATGGCGGCGTGCGGCAACGAAGGCGAAGACGAAAAACTCTACCGCACCGTCGAAGCGGTTTCCAAAGCCTGTCGGGCATTGGATTTGAGCATTCCCGTAGGCAAAGACAGCCTGTCGATGAAAACCGTGTGGCAGGAGGGCGAAGAGAAAAAATCCGTCGTTTCGCCGTTGAGCCTGATTATCTCCGCGTTCGCGCCAGTTCAAGACGTACGCAAAACCGTTACGCCTGAATTGAAAAACGTCGAAGACAGCGTATTGTTATTTATCGATTTGGGCTTCGGCAAAGCGCGTATGGGCGGCTCGGCGTTCGGTCAGGTGTACAACAATATGAGCGGCGACGCGCCCGATTTGGACGATACAGGCCGTCTGAAAGACTTTTACGGCGTGATTCAGCAGCTTGTCACCGAAGACAAACTCTTGGCGTATCACGACCGCAGCGACGGCGGTTTGTTTGCGACGCTGGTGGAAATGGCGTTTGCGGGGCGTTGCGGATTGAATGTGGATTTGACTTCACTGGTTGCCAACCAAGCCGACGTCAACGAAGCCAGCATACGCGCATTGTTCAATGAAGAGCTAGGGGCAGTGATTCAAATCGCGAAACAAGATGTCGCGGCAGCAGAAGCCTTGTTCAAAGCGGCAGCGCTGCCCTGGCATACCGTTGCCACCATTGGTTCTGACGAAAAAATCGTTATCCGCAATCAGGCAGGCATCGTGTTGGAACAAAACCGTGCCGACCTGCAACGCGCATGGCAGGAAACCAGCCACGCCATCCAACGCCTGCGCGACAACCCCGCCTGCGCAGACAGCGAGTTCGCATTGATTGGCGACAACGACCGCAGCGCATTGTTTGCCGACGTGAAGTTCGACGTAAACGAAGACATCGCCGCGCCGTTCATCAACAGCGGCGCGAAACCCAAAATCGCCATCCTGCGCGAACAGGGCGTAAACGGGCAAATCGAAATGGCCGCCGCCTTCACCCGCGCCGGATTCGATGCCTACGACGTGCATATGTCCGACCTGATGGCAGGCCGCGTCCACCTTGCCGACTTCAAAATGCTGGCGACGTGCGGCGGCTTCAGCTACGGCGACGTACTCGGCGCGGGCGAAGGCTGGGCGAAATCCATCCTGTTCCACCCCGCCTTGCGCGACCAGTTCGCCGCCTTCTTCGCCGACCCGGACACGCTGACATTGGGCGTGTGCAACGGCTGCCAAATGGTCAGCAACCTCGCCGAAATCATCCCCGGCACGGCAGGCTGGCCGAAGTTCAAACGCAACCTGAGCGAACAGTTTGAAGCGCGCCTGAGCATGGTTCACGTCCCCAAATCAGCCTCCCTGATCCTGAACGAAATGCAAGGCTCCAGCCTGCCCGTCGTCGTCAGCCACGGCGAAGGCCGCGCCGACTTCGCGCTTCACGGCGGCAAAATTTCAGACGGCCTCGGCATCGCGCTGCAATACGTCGACGGACAAAACCAAGTCACCCAAACCTACCCGCTCAACCCCAACGGCTCGCCGCAAGGCATCGCCGGCGTCACCAACGCCGACGGCCGCGTTACCATCATGATGCCCCACCCCGAACGCGTGTACCGCGCCGCACAAATGAGCTGGAAACCGGAAGACTGGACGGAACTCTCCGGCTGGTACCGCCTCTTCGCCGGAGCAAGAAAGGCTTTGGGTTAACCGGCAGGCTGATTTGATTCGGCTTTAAAGGAAAGGTCGTCTGAAAACGATTTAGCGGATTCTGCTATATTCGTTTTCAGACGACCTTTATTCATTCTTTTGCGCTAACTGCCGTCATTTCTGTCTGTACGGAGATAACAGCATGGCTTCTTCTTATTTCAATTTATCACAATAGCCTAATTGTTTTAACATTTTGGCCAAACGGAGCAATGAAGATTCAAGAAAAGGTTCTTCTTTTTGTAACCCTTCTTTTAGCTTTTCTAACAATATAGCGTCCTGACTACTGGTAATACTGAAAGATTCATCACTTAATAACACATCGTTTCTTACATACATCAAAGCTGAGCATAACAAACTAGTCATATCAACAAGGCGGTGTGGTGGAATTTCTTCAGATTGGCGCGACCATTTCTCTCCAGTATGTCGCCATACTTTAACCGAAATATCAGGTTTATTCTCATCAGAACTATTCCATTGCGCTACACCGACTGATAAGCCTTGTGCATCTGTATCATTTGCAAAACGTCCATCTGTTTTAGAATAGTTTTCCCATTTAATAATAGGGCGGTGGTTCAAATGAGTAGGTATATCCATTAGTGCCTCCATAGCAGGTTGATTTATGAATTTGTATTATACTAAAGCAATTTTATTACTGCAACGCCTACTAACATAATTAGTAAGCAAGTTAGTAAAAATATTAAATTATTTTTTTTCAGGTGAGCTTTTATAGTGGTTTAAAGAGAGACAGGACACTTTGACCGCCGTCATTCCCGCGCAGGCGGGAATCCAGACCTCTGCATTTCAGAAATATTTAAAGATTACTGTAAATCCAAAATTCTAGATTCCCGCCTGCGCGGGAATGACGGCGGCGAAGTGTTTTTTGGATTCCCATTATCGGCATTCTATTAGCGTATTCTGCAAGCAGAAGCATCATTCCGTATAATCCCCCTTAGCTCCCCATCAACTATAATCGGCACATTCAGACGCCCCTTCCGACACCATGACCCGACAAGCCTTTATCCTCAGTGATTGCGAATTTCCCGAATGCGGAGAAAAACCCTACGCCCTCCTGACGGCGAATCCGACCAAGGAACATCACTATATCGCCCAGACCGAGCAGCGGCAGCACGCGCATAATCCGCAGGTCAGCCCGCAGAATCAGAATGTCTATAAACTGCCTTTGTCCATGTTCCGCGAACCGGCTACCGCCCGACGTTCCCGCTCCGGCGACAAAGTTCGCGGCGGGAGCGAAAATCGCGGTGCGGCGGCGAGTGTCAACATCATTGGCAATCTGGCGGCGAAAAACCTCTACACGCTGACTTTCGTGGAAAACACCGCCAACCAGTACAATTTGGAAAGCTGGTTCAACCGCCACGAAAGCGGCTACGAAGAAGCCTGCAACCACTTGCGCACTTTGCCCGAAGGTCGTCTGAAAACGGGCGAAACCGATACGGTCAAAGTTCCCGAGGCATTGTGGCGGATATTGCGGCTGAAATTCCTCGGCATCCTGCGCAATCCGCACAACCATAAAAACCTGTTTGCCCACCGTTTGCATGAGGCGATGCGGGCGCGGCTGCCGGAGGTCGGGTTTGAGTTTGTGCGCCTGATCAGCAAGCGCGATCCGAGCCGCATCGAAGCCATTATGCAAAACTACCGTTTTTCGTTTCTCGGCTATGTCGATTGGCTGGCGGGGCTTTACGGCATGTTGAGCGAAGGCGTGGCACAGCCGTCGCTGTTTGAGCGGCTGTTTTGCACCATATTCGCCGAACCCAATGCGGTGAAAATCGAGCTGTTCCGCTATGCCGAAAACGAGGGGCTGTGCCTCTTTGGCGACAGCAGTTTCTGCCTTCAGGCTTCGACGAAACTCATCAGCGTCGGCGTGAATATTTCGCACGATATGTTTGCCGTCGTCCACCTGCAAACCGACCGCTGGCTTGCGTTTAAAAACACTTTTCACCACGACGCGCCGAAATTGGAAGGCAGGGTAAGGATTATCGACGGCGACCAAACCCAGCGGCTGATGTTCAACCGGCTGACCATCAGTCAGGCGTATGAAGCCGTGTTCGGCAGAAGCCCGAATATCGATGACTATCTTTAACGCTTGGATGATGTATAGTGGATTAAATTTAAACCAGTACGGCGTTGCCTCGCCTTGCCGTACTATTTGTACTGTCTGCGGCTTCGTCGCCTTGTCCTGATTTAAATTTAATCTACTATACACGCGCGCTTGATGTGAAGCGTATCGACACTAAACAAAAGGTCGTCTGAAAACGATTTGGCAAACCCGCTACTTTCGTTTTCAGACGACCTTGTTTGTACTCGGCTCTTAAGCCTTGTTTTGCGCTGCCGCTATTTACACTGCCCCACAGCCGCCGGATAAACCGATACCTGCGTCTGCGTCAAGGCAAACAGGTTTTCAAGCTGCGTTTGTGCTTGGCGGTTGGCGTGATCCAAAATTTGGGCTTTGCACGCGCTGGCGAGAACTTGTTTTTTAGCTTCGTCCTGCACGGTTTTGAACACTGCCTTATCCACCGGTAAAAGGTTAAACGAGCCGGTTTGGATGTCGTACACCTCGATATTTTCCAAATCGACGCTGAGGATTTCTACGGGCGGCAGGCTGATGAGGACTTTTCCGTCCACGATATTGACGTTGTCGGCGTGAAGTTTGTCCAAATCCAAACCCGCCAACACTTTGCCGCGCACGATAAACAGGCCGCTTTGCGAATCCTGCCACAATCTGCGCCAGTCGCCTTTTTTCTCCGTGCGGATGATGGTGTCGATGTAAAAAGCCGTACTTTCCAAGCGGTTCATCTGCTTAATCTGCATCAAAACGCCTTCGCGCGAAATCGCTTCATGGGCGTTGTCGTTGCGGTGTTGGGCATAGAACCAACCGCCCGCCGCTGCGACTGCACAAAAAATAGATATTAAAATCAGTCGGTAAACCATTTTCATCAGGTTAAACCCTTTTCTATTGCGTTAAACTTAACGCCCATATTCTTTCAAATGTTCAGATTTCAAGCAAAGGTCGTCTGAAAAACCAATTTTTGTTTTTCAGACGACCTTCTGTCGAAACATTACCAAAAAGTAATAAAAAACCACCATCACACATAGTTTGCCTTTTGGTAAAGACAAGACTACAATCGCCTACATTCTTTCAGCCACACAACACATCATGAACACCACCGACCTGCGCCGCCGCAATCTGCGGCAATGGATAGCGGACAAATACGGCGGCCAGCAAACCCGTTTTGCCGAAGCCATCGCCATCAACCAAGGCGAATTGTCCGCCCTTCTGAAAAACAAATCCTTCGGCGAGAAAAAAGCCCGCAAAATCGAACAGGCGGCGCAAATGCCCGCCATGTGGCTGGATCAAGAACACGCCACAGCCCAACCCGACCATCAAGAAAGAAGCACCATGCCCCACATTTCCTCCATCCCCGAAATCCTCGCCGACATCAAAGCCGGCAAAATGGTCATCATCACCGACGCGGAAGACCGCGAAAACGAAGGCGATTTGCTGATGGCGGCGCAGTTCGTTACCCCCGAAGCCATCAACTTCATGATCAAACACGCGCGCGGACTGGTTTGCCTGCCGATGGAAGGCAGCATGGTCGAGCGGCTCGGCCTGCCCATGATGACCCAGAAAAACGGCGCGCAATACGGCACCAACTTCACCGTTTCCATCGAAGCGGCGCAAGGCATCACTACCGGCATTTCCGCTGCCGACCGCGCCCTGACCATCCAAACCGCCGTCTCCCCGACCGCCAAACCCGAAGACATCGTCCAACCCGGCCACATCTTCCCCCTGCGTGCGCAAAAAGGCGGCGTCCTAGTACGCGCCGGACACACCGAAGCCGGCGTCGATTTGGCACAAATGAACGGACTCATCCCCGCCGCCGTCATCTGCGAAATCATCAACGACGACGGCACCATGGCGCGTATGCCCGAACTGATGAAGTTCGCCGAAGAACACAACCTCAAAATCGGCACGATTACCGACCTCATCGAATACCGCAGCCGCACCGAAAGCCTGCTCGAAGACATGGGCAACGCCCCCGTACAAACCCCGTGGGGCGAATTCCAGCAACACGTTTACGTTGACAAACTCTCCGGCGAAACCCACCTTGCCCTCGTTAAAGGCAAGCCCACCGCCGACACCGAGACCCTCGTCCGCGTACACGAACCCTTCAGCGTCATGGACTTCATCCAAGCCAACCCGCGCCATTCCTGGTCGCTGCCCAAGGCCCTTGAGCGCATCCAGCAAGCCGACAGCGGCGTCGTCATCCTCCTGCACCGCACCGAAGACGGCGCCACCCTGCTCGACCGCACCCTGCCCAAAGGCGCCAACCAAGCCTACAAATGGGACAGCAAAAGCTACGGCATCGGCGCGCAAATCCTCGCCGGCCTCAACGTCGGCAAACTGCGCGTATTAGGACAGCCCTCCGCCTTCACCGGCCTGACCGGCTTCGGCTTGGAAGTCGTCGGCTTTGAAGAAGCAGAAAACAAATAAACCGTCCGTCTGATCAAAAGGTCGTCTGAAACCCGAATTCCGGTTTTCAGACGACCTTTTGCTATAATACCCGCCAGTTTGGAAACGAAAGAAACCCATGTCCCGAATCGCCGCCCTGCCCGATCACCTCGTCAACCAAATCGCCGCCGGCGAAGTGGTCGAACGCCCTGCCAACGCCTTGAAAGAAATCGTCGAAAACAGCATAGACGCAGGAGCGACGGCGATTGAAGTCGAGCTGGCGGGCGGCGGCATCCGCCTCATCCGCGTCAGCGACAACGGCGGCGGCATCCACCCCGACGACATCGAACTCGCGCTCCACCGCCACGCCACCAGCAAAATCAAAACCTTAAACGATTTGGAACACGTCGCCAGCATGGGCTTTCGCGGCGAAGGCTTGGCAAGCATCGCCTCTGTCAGCCGCCTGACACTGACCAGCCGCCAAGACGGCAGCGCGCACGCGACCCAAGTCAAAGCCGAAGACGGCAAACTCAGCAGCCCCTCCGCCGCCGCCCACCCCGTCGGCACCACCATCGAAGCTGCCGAACTCTTCTTCAACACCCCCGCGCGGCGCAAGTTCCTCAAATCCGAAAACACCGAATACGCCCACTGCGCCACCATGTTCGAACGCCTCGCGCTGGCGCATCCGCACATCGCCTTCTCGCTCAAACGCGACGGTAAACAAGTGTTCAAACTCCCCGCCCAAAGCCTGCACGAACGCATAGCCGCCATCGTTGGCGAAGACTTTCAGGCGGCATCCTTAGAAATCGACAGCGGCAACGGCGCGCTGCGGCTCTACGGCGCCATCGCCAAACCCACCTTTGCCAAAGGCAAAACCGACAAACAATTCTGCTTCGTCAACCACCGCTTCGTGCGCGACAAAGTCATGCTCCATGCCGTCAAACAGGCATACCGCGACGTATTGCACAACGCCCTCACCCCCGCCTTCGTCCTCTTCCTCGACCTGCCGCCCGAAGCCGTGGACGTCAACGTCCACCCCACCAAAACCGAAATCCGCTTCCGCGACAGCCAGCAGGTACACCAACTCGTGTTCCACACCCTCAACAAAGCCCTCGCAGACACCCGCGCCGACTTGACCGAAAGCGTCGGCAACGCAGGCGAAGTGTTGCACGAAATCACAGGCATACGCCCCGCAGCAACGTCGTCTGAAAACGAGCATCATCAGTTTCTCCAAAACCCGACCACGTCGTCTGAAAACATCTTCGCCGCCACCCCAAACACACACGCCTCCGAACCGCGCAGCACCTTCAGTTCCGGCAAAACCGCCCCCATGCCCTATCAGGCAGCACGCGCGCCGCAGCAGCGCAGCCTGTCCCTGCGCGAAAGCCGCGCCGCCCTCAACACCTACGCCGAACTCTTCAAAAACACCGCAGCCGATGAAGCAGACATCGAGTTGGCACAGTTCGAACAAGCCCGCTTCGGCAACACGTCCCCCACGTCGTCTGAAAATCCCGCACGCAGCTTTTCAGACGACCCCAAACCCGAACTGCCGCCGCTCGGCTTCGCCATCGCCCAATTATTAGGCATCTACATCCTCGCCCAAGCCGAAGACAGCCTGTTGCTCATCGACATGCACGCCGCCGCCGAGCGCGTCAACTACGAAAAAATGAAACGCCAGCGGCAAGAAAACGGCAACCTGCAAAGCCAACGCCTGCTCATCCCCGTTACCTTCGCCGCATCCCACGAAGAATGCGCCGCCCTTGCCGACCACACCGACGCACTGGCAGGCTTCGGTCTGGAACTGTCTGACATGGGCGGCAACACCCTCGCCGTCCGCGCCGTCCCCGCCATGCTCGGCAAAGCCGACGTCGTCTCGCTCGCCAAAGACGTATTGGGCGAACTCGCCCAAGTCGGCAACAGCCAAACCATCGAAGAACACGAAAACCACATCCTCGCCACCATGTCCTGCCACGGCTCCGTCCGCGCCGGCCGCCAGCTCACCCTGCCCGAAATGAACGCCCTCCTGCGCGACATGGAAAACACCCCGCGCAGCAACCAATGCAACCACGGCCGCCCGACCTGGGTAAAACTGACGCTGAAAGAACTGGACGCACTGTTTTTACGCGGACAATAAAGCCGATGGAAAACAAAAGGTCGTCTGAAAACGGATTCAGGTTTTCAGACGACCTTTTAAGTAAACTAGGTTACAAAACCCAACAACATTTTGGAAAATTTGGCAGCAAGCGTAGGTTGGGTCAAGACCCAACAAAGGCTCTGATCTTTCTGTAATGTTCGATTTTCAATCTAGCCTACTACCAACAATGGGAATATTTTAAATGAATTGTTTAGATTTATTGGCATATGTCGAAAAAAGACCATTTATGTATTTGAGCGAAAAAAATATAAAAATTTTAGAAAGTTTTATAACAGGATATTATCTATGTGAAGGACTAAATGCTATACCCAGTGAAAAAGATGATATTTTTAGAGAAAAATTTTATTACTGGCTAATTGAGCAGTTTGATTTTCTTCAAACCACCCATACATGGCGTGGTCTGATTGAACAGATTGCCAAATTTGAAAATCGGGATGAGTTTGACTGTTTCTTTCATTATTTGAGACTGTTCAAAGAAAATCATGGGATTGAGTCTGCAGAACCTGAGCAAACGTAAATTATATCAAGCCCCAGAAAAATCTCTGAATATTCTACAATATTTAATTTTCAACTCTACATATCGCTCAAAAACTACCTTCATCATTAATTTATATAATTGTATTCAAAAATTCAATATAACTTGTTTCTTATACTGAGTTTTTTGCCAATATTCTTGATACATAACAAGGCAGTCATATATTATATTGTATAAAGATTCATTATTTCTTTTCAGCCTTTCTATAAATTTGAAATTTATAATTATTTTTTCTTCGGGCAACCAACTTAAATCCTGCATACATTCATCTAGCGCATCGTAATTAAATCCAAAATAATCTGGAAAGTATAACTTCTCACTCATAATTTTTAAAAAACTGCTTGATGTTCCTAAGCTTCCCAAATTAATATCTACAACAAGAGTATTATTCATTGCAATATTACCTCTAAAAATGCTTCATATTCATAATACCCTGTTGAGTTATGCGAATGGTTAATACACATGTTACAAATTATGATATTAATCATTATCACAATAATAAACGCTTATTGGTAGGCTAACTTTGTATTTTGCCAACTCTGCTAATAATTCACTATTGAAAATTTCAAAATTGCATTGATCTGAATAGTAAGCCTCAATAAAAATTCTAAGATCATCAGCATTATTTAATCTTAATAATTGATGATTCTTTCTAAAAAAATCTACGAATTCCTGTTCATATTCACTATCCCAATATTCTTTTGAAAATTCATTTTTGTGGTTTAATTCTAGACATCCATAATCATTTATTTCCCCAAATTCATCTTTTCCTCCAGCATCAAAATAGTCAATAACTTCAAGAGAAGTCTCAAGGTTATTAACCATTTTACTAGGCTTGAAATTATCGCCAAAGATCATAATTGTAAATCTTAGATACATAAAAATACTCCTTTTATTTCATAAATTTATTATCTATTCAGAACATCTTGCCGCTCAAATTCCCCTTGCCATCAATATTTCCACTTTTAGCAAGCGTAGGCTAAGTTAAGCACCAACAAGAACCTTGAACATTCTACAATATCCAATTTTCACCCCAATCTGCTATTAAATCAAAGGTTTCAGACGACCTTTCCCCTGAATTCAATCAACAGTAAAATGGTCTCATGGGTTAAAACTCGACCTACTGCTGCTTATCAAATAAATTCCAGCATTCGGGAGCATCATTTTCAAAGAAAATAAAATTATTTAATTCTTCATTATTTATATTTTTTAAAAATACCCCAGTATAAAAAATTTCTAGTATTTCTTTATAGGTAATACTATTACTAGGCATCAAAAAAACTGACCCACTATAAAAATTTAGAATATTTCCTAATTTAATTTCATCATAATTTTCAATACAATATAACATGCTTATTCGTATTTTCTCCTGATTTTCTATGGAAAAATTAAGCATCTCCGGTTTTAATAATTCATTAATAATAACCTTCTGCCCTTTTTCTGTAGATATATCCAAACCTACATATTTAGATATATCTACATGTGCGCTTTCAAGAATTTCACCATCGATAATACTCAATAAATTAAGCACGTAAAATGTATTGATTTCTTTCTTCATTGTTACATCCTAGGAGTTAATTTACTTTAGCGTGGGCCTTACCCACGAAAAAACTATCACACAATCCATCTTTTAAAAAACCAAATAAAAACGTCGTTTGAACCCCCAAAATCCGTTTTTTCAGACGACCTTTCCCCTCCCCAAACCACCTACTTCCTCTTTTTCAGCAGCCTCAACGCATTGCCCACGACAAACAGCGAGCTGATGCTCATGCCCAATGCGGCGATCCAGGGTTTGACGTAACCCAAGACAGCGAGCGGAACGGCGATGATGTTGTATGCGCTTGCCCAGGCGAGGTTTTGGCGGATGATTTCGCGCGTGCGGCGGGCTTGGGCGATGGTGGCGGGCAGGATGTTCAAGTCGTCGTTGAGCAAGACCAGATCGGCGCCGTCGCGTGCGACATCGGCGCCTGCTGCAACGGCGGCGGATACGTCGGCTTGTGCGAGGACGGGGGCGTCATTGATGCCGTCGCCGACCATCAAGACTTTTCTGCCCTGTTTCTGCAAGTCTTCCACATAGGCGAGCTTGTCTTCGGGCGAGGCTTCGGCGCGGTAGGTGTCCAAACCGAGTGCCTGCGCAACTTGTGCGACGGCATTTGTACGGTCGCCGCTGAGTAGGTGCGTGCGGATGCCTTGTTGTTTGAGGATGTCGAGCATGGCGGCGGCGCTATCTTTGATTTGGTCTTCGAGCAGAAAGACGGCTTGGAAACCGCTTTGGTTACCGAGAAACACCATGCTGCCTGCGTGTTGGATGCCGGCGGCTTCGTCAGGCAACACTCCGGCTATTCCGGCGACGAAATCGGCGCGTCCCAATGCCCAAACTTGGGTTTCGTCTTTGTAGGTCATTTGCGCGCTGACGCCTTGTCCGATGCGGTTGACACGTTGGGAAACTGTGTATGCGGGCGCATGATTAGGGTCGTCTGAAAGCGTGTGGTTCAGGATGGCGCGGGCGATGGGGTGTTCGGATTGATGTTCTAGGGCTTGTGCAGCGGCGAGCGCTTCTTCTGTTTTCAGACGACCTAAGTTGATGATGCGGCTGACGGAAAGTTGTCCTTTGGTCAGCGTGCCGGTTTTGTCGAACACGACATCGTCGATTTGGGCGAGCGTTTCGAGGCTTTGTTTGCCGCTGATTAACACGCCTTCGTCGGCAAGCGCGCCTGTGGAGGCGGCAAGCGCAGTCGGCGTGGCAAGCGAAAGTGCGCACGGACAAGTGATAACGAGCAGTGCGACGGTAATCCACAGGGCAGTTTGCGCGTCGGCATACCATGCCCAGCCGATGAAAACGGGGATGGCAAGCAGCAGCTCGCCAAACACGAAGCTGGAGGCGTATTTCTCGGCAAGCTCGGCGGCGCGCGGTTTTTGGGCGAGCGCGCGGTCGAGCAGTTTGACGATGTGCGACAAGCGCGTGTTGTTGCCGGTGCGGTCGGTGCGGATAACAAGCGGGCTGCCCGTATTGAGCGTGCCTGCGGTAACGTTTTCAGACAACCTTTTGACAACGGGCAGGCTCTCGCCCGTCAACATGGCTTCGTCCACTTCGCTCTCGCCGGACAACACCGTGCCGTCCACAGGAATGACTTCGCCGGGTTTGACGACGATCACGTCGCCCGCCTGAAGCTGTACAACCGCCGCTTCTTCAATTTCCTCGCTGTCGGGATAAGACGGAAGGCGGTGGCAGAACGCGGGAACGAGTTTCACCAGCCGCTCCGCCGCATCCCCTGCCCTGCGCCTTGCGATTTGTTCCATAAACCGCCCACCCAACAGGAAAAACAGTAACATAGCGATGGATTCGAAATACATCCCCTGCCCCGCATTGACGGCAAGGCTGTAAATGCCCGCGACAAAGGTCATCACAACCGCAATCGCAATCGGCGTATCCATGCCGACGCGGCGGTTTTTCCAATCGCGCCACGCGCCGCGGTAAAACGGCAACGCGCTGTAAAACACGACGGGCAGCACCATCAAAAAGCCGCCCCAGTGCAGGATTTCCAAAAACAACGGCTCAATGTCGCCGCCGTAAAGATAAGTCGGCACGGCAAACATCATCGTCTGCATCATGCCCAAACCCGCCACCGCCAGCCTGACGATAAACTGTTTGCGCTCTTTCTGCACCTGCGCCTCGACTTTTTGCGCATCGTAAGGCGCGGCGGTATAACCTGTTTTGCGGATTTTCAAAAGAATGTCCGACAGCGCGATTTTGCCCTCGTCCCAGACCACGCGGCAGCGGTGCGTACTGTAATTTAAATCCACGCGCACCACGCCCGCCGTCCGTAAAAGCTGCTGCTCAATCAGCCATACGCACGCCGCGCAGGTAATGCCGCCCAGCATCAACACCGCCTCGCGTTCATCCCCTTCCCCCGCCTCGACAAAATCCGCCTGCACTTCGGGCAAATCATATAGTTTCAGTTGCGACAACATTTCCGGCGGCGGCAATTCGGATTTTTCCGCGTCAGCGGTACGCTGTTTGTAATAATTGCCCAAACCTGCATCAATAATGCTCTGCGCTACCGCCTGACAACCCGCGCAGCAGGTTTCATGGTCTTCATTTTCGTAGCGGACGGTCAGATGGAGGTGTTCGGGGACTTCCAGACCGCAATGGAAACAGGTTCTTTCCGTTTGATTCATAATATGTGCCTGATAGTGTGCCGGCAGATGGTTTGCCGTTTGAAACTTGGATTTGAAATGTTTAAAAATGTAAACTTTATTAAAGTGTCGCTTTTTAGCAGATTTTTAAAAATATTTTACAAAACGTTCATTTTAAAACAATTTGCATATTTTTATATTATTTATTCTTATTTTTCAAGAATGTATCCGTTTATCAATAGACGAACGGTTACTTCTCAATACCGCAGATCGGTCGAATTTACCGATTATTTTAATGTAAAAACGGAACTTTTTTAAAAAAACACCATACATTTTTGTTGACCGACTCGATTTGAAGCTGCATACTACACGCATATTCCGTACAAACAGTACAATAAAAAATACAAAACATTACGTTTTTACACAAAATTTTCCACTAACTTCTTACTCGGGAAAACATCATGATTGACCGCCTGCTACCTATTTTTGCCGTTATCGGCATCCTGTCCAGCGTCGCCTACCTGAGCTTGGCGGCATGGATGATTTACGAAAACGTTATGAAAAAACGCCGCCTCCTTCCTCTATAAGCGGCAAACCTTTTAAACGGCCGTTTGGAAATAAAGATAAACCCTCCCTGATTTATCTTTGTTTTCCAAACGGCCTTTATTTTTCAGACGACCTTTTGAAACACGCGGCGGCAAACAATGATCGAAATCGAAATCCGCCCGCCGTCCTTCCTATTGAGAAACAACGGCAGTCAAAACACCTTGTTTTTATTCGGACTCAAAGTTTTCAGACGACCTCTTGCCGCCGTTTTCCAACGCCCGTTCAATCATCGCCTCGCGCAAAGCGTCCAAGCCCAGACTTTTCGCAACCGAAATATTCACGCCGACGGCGCGTCCCGAATTATCCCGCAACACGCCCGCCTCGCGCACGCCTTCCGGCAGCAGGTCGATTTTGTTGTACACGACAAGCTGCGGCACTTCATGCGCGCCGATTTCCTCCAAAACCACATTCACATCGTCCATCTGCCGCTCGAAATCGGGATTGGACGCATCGACAACGTGCAGCAACACATCCGCCAAAGCCGTTTCCTCCAGCGTCGCGGAAAACGCCGATACCAGCTTGTGCGGCAAATCGCGGACGAACCCGACCGTATCCGTCAGAATCACGCCCGCCTCATGTGACAAAAACAAACGCCGCGCCGTCGTATCCAGCGTGGCAAAAAGCTGGTCTTTCGCCAGTACGTCCGCCTTGGTCAGACGGTTGAACAGGCTGGATTTGCCCGCATTGGTATAACCGACGATGGCAAAGGTTTTCAGACGACCCTCCATCCTCGATTTGCGGCGCGTGGCACGTTGTTTTTTCACTTGCGCCAACTGTTTTTTCAACGCCGTGATTTTCTGCCCGATTAAGCGGCGGTCGGTTTCCAACTGCGTCTCGCCCGGCCCTTTCAAGCCGATACCGCCCTTCTGGCTCTGCAAATGCCCGTAGCCGCGCACCAGCCGCCCGCTCAAATGGTTCAACTGCGCCAGCTCCACTTGCAATTTACCCTCTTGCGATTGGGCGCGTTTGGCAAAAATCGCCAAAATCAGACCCACGCGGTCGAGAACGCGGCATTGCAGGATTTTTTCCAGATTGCGCTCCTGCGTCGGCGTCAATTCATGGTTGAACACCGCCAAGCCGATATCGTGCAGCTTCACCGCCGCCGTCAGCTCCTCCGCCTTGCCCGTGCCGACGAAATAAGCCGTATGCGCCTTGTCGCGCTTGGCGGTTTCCCGCAACACCAGCTCGCCGCCCGCCGCCGCGACCAATTCCGCCGCCTCGTCCAAGGTCGTCTGAAAAGTCCGCTCGCGCACTTCGTTCGCGCCCGAATAATCCGCGCTCAACATCACCCCGACCAGCATCACGCGTTCGGGTTGCTCCAAAGATTTGTCAACGGGGAAAATGTTGCGTTTGGACAAGGAAAATCCTTTCGTTTTAGAAAAACTGAAAAGCGGCATCCATCAATCTGATGACTCGGCCGCTCTCTGCGCTGTCTTATTCGGCGTGCCGCACGCTCCGTTGGAGGCGTTTGTTGACGCGATTGCGTGTTGCGTCAGCATCTTACACCATCCGACCGTGAAAGCATAATCAAGAAAGGTCGTCTGAAAACTGAACTGCACCCCAAAAGTTGGACACATACCCTCCAACCACCAAGGTGCAGTTTTTTTATGAGCAAATATACATTACACTTTAAATACCAAGCCGTACTCCACTACCTGCATATACGCAGCCAACAGCGTACCGCAGATCATTACGGCATCTCCCGAACCCACCTGCGACGATGGATACGCGCCTATCAAGAAGGCGGCATCGGCGCACTCGAACATCCCCAATCCAAAACCATGCCCCAACACCGCAAAAACCCCTTCATCGCCGACAAACCCGACCACGAAAAAACACAGGCAGAGCTTATTGAAGAACTGTGCTATATGCGCGCAGAGGTCGCCTACCTAAAGGAGTTAAAAGCCCTCAGCCAAAAGCAGACCGCAAAGGACAAAGCCAAACCGTCCAAACACTGAGGGCGCAACACCCGCTCAAATACCTGCTGCACATCGCAAACCTGCCCAAAAGCAGCTTTTACTACCATCACCAAG
This sequence comes from Neisseria sp. Marseille-Q2251, assembly GCF_940793045.1. Lineage (NCBI taxonomy): Bacteria > Pseudomonadati > Pseudomonadota > Betaproteobacteria > Neisseriales > Neisseriaceae > Neisseria > Neisseria sp. Marseille-Q2251. The sequence continues at coordinate 76,505 of NZ_CALNWV010000001.1, read as the reverse complement.
ATCGACCCGATCCCGACGAGGCCGACAAAGCCCTCCTTGTCGAAACCTACAAACGGCATAAAGGACGCTACGGACAAAGGCGCATTGCCGCAGCATTGGATTGGAACCGCAAAAAAGTGGCGCGGTTGATGAAGCAGTTGGAACTGAAAGCCCTCATACGGGCGAAAAAAGCCTACCGCCATCCCGCCATGGGCGAGATATCGGAACACCTCCTCAAACGCCTATTCACAGCCGAAAAGCCCAACGAGAAATGGCTGACCGACGTGACCGAACTCAAAGGAAAGGACGGCAAACTGTACCTCTCGCCAATCTTGGACCTGTTCAACCGAGAAATCGTCGCCTACGCCATGAGCCGCAATGCTAACAGCGAAATGGTGAAGGAAATGCTCGAAAAAGCCGCACCCCGGCTGACCGGCGAAGGAACGATGCTTCATTCGGACCAAGGCGTGCTGTACCGTACGGCGGGATATAGGGAATTGCTTGCGGAGCATTCCATGGTTCAAAGCATGTCGCGTAAGGCGAACTGTTGGGACAATGCGCCGATGGAGAGTTTCTTTGCGGTGTTGAAGACGGAGTGTTTCTATAACGCAGGTGAATTGACGGTGGACGAATTGATGAAACAGATAGATGACTATATGGATTACTACAACCGCGAGCGTTGCAGTTTGAAATTGAAAAAGCTGAGTCCTGTCGCATACAGAACCCAGCTTACACAGAGCGCCTGAATAATAGGCTTTTATGAGTGTCCAAGATTTGGGGGCCAGTTCAAACCGGATTTGGGTTTTCAGACGACCTTTTGTTTATTTAAACAATTTGGAACAACGTTTCAGGCGGCTTGTTCGTGCATCGTGTGAAGGCGGCTTTGCGCGGGGTTTTCTTGAAACCATTTCAATTCGTCGCGCAGGGAGACTACTTCGCCGATAACGATCAGCGCAGGACGCGGGGCGTTTTCTGCCAACTCGGACAGGTTTTTCAGACGACCTGTCACGACGCTTTGATGCGGGAGCGTGCCGTTGGAAACGATAGCGACGGGTGTGTCGCCGCTGCGTCCGTGTGCCATCAGCTTTTCGGCGGTTTCGGCGGCTTTGAGCGTGCCCATATAAACGACCAGGGTTTGGTTGTCGAGGGCGAGCGTGCGCCAGTCGGGCTGGTGGCCGTCGTGTTTGCTGTGTCCGGTCACGAAGAGCGCGCTTTGGGCGCAGTCGCGGTGTGTCAGGGGGATGCCTGCGTATGCGGTTGCGCCCAGCGCGGCGGTGATGCCGGGGATGATGCGGTACGGAATATCTGCCTGCCGCAAGACTTGGGCTTCTTCGCCGCCGCGCCCGAAAACGAAGGGGTCGCCGCCTTTGAGCCGGACGACGCGCAAACCTTGACGGGCGTATTCGACAAGCAGACGGTTGGTTTCTTCTTGTTGGACGTGGTGCGAGCCTGCGCGTTTGCCGACGCTGATTTTGTCCGCGTCTTTTCTCACCATACTTAAAACGTCGTCTGAAACCAAAGCATCGTGGAACACAACATCTGCCGCCTGTATCGCCTGCAAGGCGTGCAAGGTGAGCAGCCCTGCGTCGCCGGGACCTGCGCCGACAAGGACGACTTCGCCTTTTGCCGCTCCGAAGCCGTCCAGCTGCGCGGCAAGTTCTGCTTCGGCGGCATCGAGGTTTCCTTGGGCGGCGAGCGCGTTAAAACGGCTGTCGAACAGGTTTTCCCAAAAGCGGCGGCGGTTTGCCGTGCCTTTGATTTTGGCTTTGACCGCGTTGCGCCATTTGCCGGCGAGTGCCGCCATTTGACCGGTGTGCAGCGGGATGAGCGTTTCGATGATTTGCCGCCACTTGCGCGCCAAAACGGGGGCGGTCGCGCCGCTGGAGACGGCGATTTTGAGCGGGCTGCGGTCGATGACGGCGGGGACGGTGAAGGAACACAAATCCGCGGTATCGACGGTGTTGCAGAGTTTCGCCCGCCGCTCCGCCGCTTGGAAGATGCGGCGGTTGAAGGCGTAATCGTCGGTGGCGGCGACGGCGAAAAACACGTCGTCCAAATCGTCCTCGTGAAATTCGCTGCCCAGCCATTCGATTTTGCCTTCGTCCGCCCATTTTTGGAAAACGGGATTGAGTTCGCGGGCGACAACCCTGACCGCAGCCCCTGCCTGCAACAGGCTTTCGGCTTTGCGTTCCGCCACTTTGCCCGCACCCGCCAGCAGGACGGGGCGGCCGTTCAAATCGGCAAACAGGGGATAATGGTTCATGGCGTGTTCTCTTATTAAACTATCGTGCCGCCCATCTTAGAATCCCGCTGGCTTCGGCGGAAAGAATGGTTTTTGCTTATCTTATCAAGTTTGGTTATATGCGCCGTTTCCGTTGCCGCGCGGCAAAAAGGTCGTCTGAAAACGATAATCCCTTTTCAGACGATCCCACCAATATAACGAAATCATCTTTGCTTCAAACAAACCATTCTTTCCGTTTTTCAGACGACCTCTTTAGAGTACCGCCTATCCGAGTTTTGCTAAAGAGAACAATATGTCTATTCAAAACCACCACTTAGACTGGCTCGAAGCCGAATCCATCTACATCATCCGCGAAGTCGTCGCCGAAGCGAAAAATCCCGCGCTGCTGTTTTCCGGCGGCAAGGATTCCGTCGTTTTGCTGGCGTTGGCGGTCAAAGCGTTCAAACTTGAAGGCCGCCCGCTCAAGCTGCCGTTCAAGCTGTTGCACGTCGATACGGGACACAATTACCCCGAAGTGATTCAGTTCCGCGATGAAACCGTGGCGCGTACGGGCGTGCAACTGGTGGTCGGCAGCGTCGAAGACTCCATCAAAAAAGGCACGGTCGTCCTGCGCCGCGAAACCGATTCGCGCAACGCCGCGCAGGCGGTTACGCTGGTGGAAACGATTGAAGAACAAGGCTTTGACGCGCTGATGGGCGGCGCGCGGCGCGATGAGGAAAAAGCGCGGGCGAAGGAGCGGATTTTTTCGTTCCGCGACGAATTCGGACAATGGGACCCGAAAAGCCAGCGTCCCGAACTGTGGTCGCTCTACAATACGCGGCTCTTTAGCGGCGAAAACATGCGCGTGTTCCCCATCTCCAACTGGACGGAACTCGACATCTGGCAATACATCGCCCGCGAAAACCTCGCGCTGCCGCCGATTTATTACAGCCACAAACGCGAAGTCGTCGAACGCGGCGGACTGCTCGTCCCCGTTACCCCGCTGACGCCGAAACGCGAAGGCGAAGTTTCCCAAATCCGCGACGTGCGCTTCCGCACCGTCGGCGACATTTCCTGCACCTGCCCCGTAGCCAGCACCGCCGCCACGCCCGAAGACATCATCTCCGAAACCGCGGCAGCCACCATTTCCGAACGCAGCGCCACGCGCATGGATGACCGCGTGTCGGAAGCGGCGATGGAAGAGCGCAAAAAGGCGGGTTATTTTTAAGCGGAGTAATTCGACCAAACCCGCTGCATTCACAATATTTACATCTGAATGTTTCCTTAAAAAAGGTCGTCTGAAACCGATTTCAGACGACCTTTTATTGATACAAATCTAAAATCACACATGAACTTTAACCAAACAACGCCCCGCACCCAAGCTCAAAGTGAGCGCTTGATTTCGACGCCTAATCCGCGCCATCCCCTTTCCGCCTTCGGTGTTACCAACCGTCCCGATTCCCGTTTACCCGCCGCACGCAGGATAACGATAAAACTGAAACAAACAATGAGTGTTATAATAAGTAAATCGACACACCCGACAGGTCGTCTGAAAAGGAGTAATCGACATGCCCCGACGCGTCTTTATCGTACACGGTTTTGAAGGCAATCCGCACGGCAACTGGTTTGACTGGCTCTCGGCACAAGTCCGCGCCGCAGGCTTCCAAGCCGACTCGCTGGCGATGCCCAATCCCGAACGTCCGACGGTTTCTTCGTGGCAGTTTGCCCTCGACCAATTCATCGGCAAACCCGACGAAAACACCTTTCTAGTCGGACACAGCCTCGGCTGCATCACCCTTCTGCACTTCCTCAGCCGCCAACAGCCCGAAAAAATCGGCGGTTTGGTACTGGCGGCAGGATTCGCCGAACCCCTGCCTCCGCTGCCCGCCCTCGACGGCTACATCGAAGGCGCCGCGCCCGAATTCGACATCCTGCGCAAAATCCAAATGCCCAAACACTGCATCGTCTCCGACGACGACACACATGTCCCGCCGGAACTGACCTTGAACATGGCGGACAAACTCAAAAGCCCCGTCACCCACATCGCCCAAGGCGGACACCTGATGGCATCCGATGGCTTTACAGAACTGCCGCAGGCTTGGGAAGCCTTAAAACCGATGTTGGAAGCCAAAATCTGACCCAAACGAATCAAACAGCCCGTCCGTACAAATTACACATCCTTGCTCCCAAACACAAACCCAATAAAATCAAACCCATAAAACCAAATACAACCCATCTCCCGATTCAAATAGCAAACGACTTTTTTCAGACGACCCGCTTGACTTTGTCTCTTGAGGGTTTACAGTACGGTCTTGGATATTTTCTATAATCTAGGATGAAATCCTACAAGCATTTGTGTTTCGACATTTGGGCGCATCGTTGGCGTTGAAGTGTTGCAGCGGTTTGTCGGATTTCACGATATTTGCCCACAGAAAGGAAACCCTATGGAAACCCTCACGCTTCATATCGACGGGATGACTTGCGGCGGTTGCGTCAAAAGTGTTACCCGCATTTTGACCGGCATCGAAGGCGTAGCCAAAGCCGAAGTCAGTTTGGAAAACAAAAATGCCGTTATTGAATTCGATCCGGCGAAAACCAATGCGGCGGCGTTGATTGACGCTGTGGAAGACGGCGGATACGACGCGGCTTTGTGATTGCTTGCGAAAAGGTCGTCTGAAAACGGATTCCGGTTCATATAGAACCGAATCAGCCGTTTTCAGACGACCTTTTTTTACGTTTTCGCCGGATATAGTGGATTAAATTTAAATCAGAACAAGGCGAGGTAACGCCGTACTAGTTTAAAGTTAATCCACTATAATCAAAACAAGATTCCGTCTCGGCGGCGGTCGTCTGAAAATGAAGCCTGCTTTTCAAACGACCTTATAACCAAAATTGATATCCGCCGAAGCAAACATTATTTCCGCTTTTTATTCTTTCAAGATAAAGTGCTTTTCAATCGCTGCCTGTTCATGTTTTGTATTTCACGTCTTTATCAGCAATGAATCGGGCAAATTGTTTTCCGAATTTTTCAGGAGTGTCGAATGAATATCCGCATACTGTCGCTGGCTGCCGCCATTGCCCTTTCCGCCTGCTCGCCCAAGTCCGAACAGGCTGCCGACAAGGCGACCGCGCCGGCGGCAAACGGTAAGGGCATTACGCTTTTAAATGTTTCTTATGATGTGGCTCGGGATTTTTACAAAGAATATAACCCGTTGTTTGTGAGAGAATATCAGTCGAAACATAATGGCGAGACGATTGAAATCCAGCAGTCTCACGGCGGCTCCAGCAAGCAGGCTTTATCTGTGGCGAACGGTTTGGCGGCGGACGTGGTAACCATGAATCAGACTTCCGACATCGAGCTGCTCGAACAAAAAGGTTTGGTCAAATCCGACTGGGCAAAACGCCTGCCCGACCAAGCCGTGCCTTACACCAGCACGACGGTTTTCCTCGTCCGCAAAGGTAATCCGAAGCAAATCAAGGATTGGAACGATTTGACCAAAGACGGGGTAAAAATCGTACTCGCCAACCCGAAAACCACGGGCAACGGCCGCTATGCCTTTTTAGGCGCATACGGCTACGGTTTGAAGGCGTTTGGTGGAGATGAAGGCAAAACCAAGGAATTTGTCGCCGCTTTACTGAAAAACACGCCGGTATTTGAAAGCGGCGGCAGGGCGGCAACGACGACGTTCAGCCAGCGCAATATCGGCGATGTTTTGATTACTTTTGAAAACGAGGCAAACCACGTCAGTAAAAAACTGACTCAGGATCAATTTGAGATTGTTTATCCGAGCTACACGATTTTGTCGGAAACGCCGGTTGCCGTCGTGGACAGCGTGGCGGATAAAAAAGGCACGCAGCAGGCGGCGCAGGAATATCTGTCCTACCTCTGGAGCAAACCTGCCCAAGAGCTTGCCGCCAAACTTTATCTGCGTCCGCGCGACAGCGAAGTCCTCGCCGCACACAAAGCTGATTTTCCGGATATCAAAACGTTCAATCCGAATGAAAAATTCGGTACATGGCCGGAAATCATGAAGAAATATTTTGCCGACGGCGGCTTGGTGGATCAGCTCTCGCCCAAACGCTAAAAAACGCCTTGCGCCCTGCCCCGCTTCGGCTTGCCAATCAGGCGCAAACAGCCCGAAACCTTTTGTCAATCAGGTTTCGGGCTGTTTTATTTTTGAATGGGCAGCATCTTTTCAGACGACATTGTCCATATCCCACGTATCCTACTAGAAAATTCCATGCAGACTATGGTTTTCGAAAATACCCTGTTAGATCATATATTTCAGCTGTTATAAATTTATTCCTATTCTATATAGTTTCAAGTTTGGTGAGATACGACTTAACTAATGAGCTAACATCAACGAATAGAAGGAACTTCTCTATTTTTAGAAACAAATATAGGCCAATTTCCAATAATAGATTTGTTTATATCCATTGTTTCTAAATATTCTTTTGACTGATATGGGAAAAACCACCCATCATCATTTTCTCGTATATGAGATTCAACTATTAATAATGACATTCCTATTTCTTGCTCTATTTGACTTAAAAAAGATACTGCAATTTTCTTTGCTTCTTGATAAGTAATTATCATGGAAATACTCCAACAAACTTGGCACATCATTTCACACACGGATTGTCTAAAACGACCGAGACATCGCGTTCGGCTTTGTTCATATAGGTCATGCGGACTTTTTTGCCTTTGAATTCTGCTTCGACGACGGATTCCAGCGTGGCGACATCTTGGATGAAGCCGAATTTTTTGTCTTTTGCGGAAATGAATTTGACTGGTTTTTCATGAAACAGCGAGTAGAAAGACACGCCTTTATAACCTGCGGTCACGGCGCATTGCGTTTTGCTGTCGGTGGCGATGACGGAAGAAAGCGTATGAGGCTTGTGGGTACGGTCGGCGAAGGTGGTGTAGGAATCATACGATCCGAAGCTGATCCTTAATGCAAAGGTATTGCCAAGCCATTCATAGCTCGTCCTGTCTTCGGGAAGATTTTTTGCAATGGCTTTTTTGCTTGCAAAGAAAGAGCATTCTTGGGTTTTGTGGTTGCAGACTTTTCTGACGCTGAATTGTTTGTCTGGAGAAGTGATGACGGTTTCGGCGCCAAGGCTGTTTGCGCTTGCTGCGGCGAATATACAGCTTAAAAGAAGTGAGCGGATGGGAAGGGACGGTTTCATTTTTTGTTTGGTGTGTCGGTTGGTTTTTAATATTGATTGAGCGGGTTTGAATGCAATGACGCATTCAATATGCCTACCGGTTTGTTTATTTCAATCCGCCCAACAAATAATCCGAAGGTCGTCTGAACTGCTTTTCGGCGTTTCAGACGACCTTTTTTGCTTTGCGGCGCGGGTTTAGCGGAAGAAATCGCCCATGCCTGCGGGCAGGCCTTGGGTGAATGCACCCATGGTTTTATTGGTGGTTTCTTCGGCTTTTTCAGAAGCGGCGTTGATGGCGGCAAGCACCAAATCTTCGAGCATTTCTTTGTCGTCTGCGGCTTCTTGAATCAGGTCGGGGCTGATTTCGAGTTTGCGGACAACGTGGGAACAGGTCATCACGACTTTAACCAAGCCGTTGCCTGCTTCGCCTTCTACTTCGGTCTCGGCAAGTTTCGCTTGCGCTTTTTTCATGTTTTCCTGCATTTGCTGCGCCTGTTTCATCAGGCCGCCTAATCCGGCTTTTCCGAACATATTTAAAACTCCTGTGGTTGAATCGTTAAGGTTATGGGGTCATACCGTTTGGTGTGAAGGGTCGTCTGAAAGCGGGTTGACGATTTTCAGACGACCTGAATGTTTATGTATCCGAAGGGAAACGGAAATCGTCGATTGCCGTTATTCCGCCTGCTCTGCCAGTTCCAAAGAATCGGGCTGCCATTGTGCTTCGAAAACTTTTAAAACCTGACGCGCGGTTTCGTCGGATTCGAGCAAATCTTGTGCCTGCTGCCTGCCTTCGAGCTGGAGGCGTTGGCGGCGCATGGTCGGGGTTTCCCAGCCCGCGTCGTCGCGCCACGGTTCGGTTTGCAATTTCAACGGCAAACCGTAGGCTTCGGCAAGCGTGTTTTTGATTTTGTCGAGCCGCTCTTTGTTGGCAGTGGCGCGGGCTTCGTCGGTCAGCGACAGCATCATCAGATGGCTGCCTGCATCGTAGTGCGTCCATGCTGCGTGTTGCGCCAGCATTTGCGCGGCGCCGAGCTTGCGGGCGAAGTGTCGGACGATTGCCGCCCAGTTTTCAGTAGAGAACTCGGGCAGCGGGGCGAACTGCGTGTCTTCATCGTCGTCGCTGTCTTCTTCGGCTTCCGATTCTGCTTCTGCCGTATCGGCAGGGACGGCGTGTTCCCAATCCGGCGGCGGGGGCATTTCCGCGCTGTCTGCTACGGGATAGTCATGCTCGGGCGAACCGTAATCGTAGAAAGGCTCTGCGGAGGCTTCATGCGCAAACGCTGCTGCGTCCACGGTTTCTTCAATCGGGGTCGTCTGAATCGGGTTTTCAGACGACGTCTCAGACAAGGAAACGTCGGTTTCGTTGTTTGCTGCCTCGTTATCGGAAACTTGATTTTCAGACGACGTTTCGGCTTGAGGGGTCGTCTGAAACGGCGTTTCTGCTTCGTTTGCGGACGGGAGGTTTGTCGCTGCTGCTTCAGAGGTCGTCTGAACGCTCGCATCCGCCGTTTGCGCAGGCGTGTCCGTTACAGTTTCTATTTCGCTCGGCGCGTCTTCCCAAGGTGGAACGTCGTTGTTTCCTTGAGTCAAAACCGGTTCGGCAACCTTGTTTTCAGACGACGTGGCAGGCGCAGAGGTCGTCTGAACGGGCGGTTTGGAGGCTTCAGACTGGGGAAGTTGCAAGGGCTTTTTTGCGGTATGGGCACCCGTTTCGGCAGAATGCAGCTCGGTGTTTTCGATATGTCCGCCAACATCGTGCGCATCCGCCGCCAACGGCGCAAATGCAAGCATACGCAACAGAGTCATGACGAAGCCGGCGTATTCGTCGGGTGCAAGGCTCAAATCCTGTTTGCCGTGAATCGCGCATTGATAATAAAGCTGGATTTGTTCGCCGCTGAGTGCCTGGCTCAGTTGCAACAGGGTTTCGCGCTCAGGGTCGTCGTTTGCCAAAGCGGAAGGAACTGCCTGTATCAAGGCGAGGCGTTGCAACAGCATGGCAAGTTCGCTCAACGCGCTGTCAAAGCCGATGGCGCGCGCCGCCATTTCCTGCGCTTTCGCCAGCAGGGCTTCGCCGTCTTGGTTGACGATGCCCGCCAGCAATTCGTACAGGTATTGTTTGTCGACCGCGCCTATCATTTGGCGGACGTCTTGTTCGGCAACGCTACCCGAACCCATCGCAATGGCTTGGTCGAGCAGACTTAAGGCATCACGCATCGAGCCTGCGGCGGCACGGCCCAAGAGTTGCAAGGCGGCAGGTTCGTAGGCGATGTTTTCGTTGTTTAAAACGTGAGCAAGGTGATCGGCAACCTGCTGCGAAGTCATGTTGCGCAAGACAAATTGCAGGCAGCGGCTCAAAACGGTAATGGGGACTTTGTGCGGATCGGTGGTCGCGAGAATGAATTTGACGTGTTCGGGCGGCTCTTCCAGCGTTTTCAGCATCGCGTTGAACGCGCTTTTGGAGAGCATATGCACTTCGTCGATGATATAGACTTTGTATTTGCCGGCGGTCGGCGCGTATTGGGCGTTTTCCAATACTTCGCGGATGTTGTCGATGCCGGTATTGGAGGCGGCGTCGATTTCCAGCAGGTCGACGTAGCGTCCGGTGTCGATTTGTGTACAGCTTTGGCACACGCCGCAAGGTTCGCCGTGTTGCGCGTTTTCGCAGTTCAGGCTTTTCGCCAGAATACGGGCGATGGTGGTTTTCCCGACCCCGCGCGTGCCGGTCAGCAGGTAGGCATGGTGCAGGCGACCTTCGTCCAGCGCGTTGCGCAAGGCTTTGACGACGTGTTCCTGACCGACTAAATCGGCAAAGGTTTTCGGACGCCATTTGCGGGCAAGAACTTGATAAGCCATAAGGTTTTCTCTGCTGGAAATAAATCGGAAGGTCGTCTGAAAAGTGGTTGAACGCCTTTCAGACGACCTTGAAAGATGACGGGTATTTTAGCATTTTTTTGATTTTTATTAAGGATTTTCTGTCTGCATATCGGGAAAGGCGCGTGTATAATCGTTAGAATATTACAAAATCTAAAATATCTTGAAGAACAAATCACCATGTCTGAAATCATCTTACGCAACCATTCCGCATCCATGCAGATAAACACCCTGGGCGCATATGTGGACAATTTGGTTCTACAAGGCCAGGAAGTGTTATTTCCGAAAACCAGCGTCCAAGTCGGTGCTGATACAAAATTACGCGGCGGGATGCACGTCTGCCTGCCGCAGTTCGGACCGGACGGTAAAAACCATTTGGCGCAACACGGTTTCGGCAGAACCTCTACTTGGAAAATCCGTTATCAAAACGAATCGGATGTCGGCTTGAGATTGATCAGCACGGCAAAGGGCTACGAAAACGTCGAATGGCTGCTGGATTACAGCCTGCCGAACGAAAACGAAGCAGTCGCCACGTTGACCGTCTGCAATTACGGCGACGCGCCCGTGCGCACTTCGCCCGGTTTCCATCCCTATTTCCCCGCCGTCGGCACCCAATTCGATTTCAACGGCGCGCCCTACGATGCCGACTATATCGCACACACGGAATTTGTCTCCTCGCCGTCGGATACACATGTTGCGTTTGACGGACTGAAACTCGACATCCGAACGCAAAACTTGCCCGTTTACGCGCTTTGGAGCGACCGAAACGGACAATACACCTGCGCCGAGCCTACCGCCGAAGGCAACGCCTTTTTATCGCCTGCGCGCGGCGGGCAGTTTGTGTCGGGGCATGGCAAAAAGCATTACGGCATGAAAATCCGTTTGATTGCTTGAGTTTGGAGTGAATTGATTTCAAGCTCTCAAATAAAAAACCACCTTGAAAAAGGTGGTTTTTAAACATTACAAACCGTTATTGTTGATTGCATTGGCGATATCACGCACGGCAGTAACATACATTCGGCTGTTGTTATACTGCCAAACCGTATAGAAATTATTCAGACCGAGATAATATTCAAATACGCTCGGACTGGTTTCCAGGCTGAACAAAACGGCTTTCTCATTGTCGGCAACTGCTTGTTGCGGCACCACGCCCATCGCTTTGAAATCCGCAACGGTACGGTTCAATGCGGTTTTTTCATCAATGATGGCTTTCAAGTCAGGCGTAATCGTCAGATTGACGGGAACAATCATTTTGCCACCTGTTTTCCAGCCATGTTGCTTCATATAATTGGCAACAGAGGCGGCAACGTCACCGATATTGTTCCAAATATCGCGGTGTCCGTCGCCATCATAATCAACCGCCCATTTGCGATAGCTCGAAGGCATGAATTGCGGCATACCCATCGCGCCCGCATAGCTGCCTTTGAAGTCAAAAACGTTCTCTTTTTCTTCTTTCGCCATCAGCAAAAGCTCAATCAGCTCGTTTTGGAAAAACTCGGCGCGGCGCGGATAATCAAAACCCAAGGTACTCAAAGCATCGGCAACGCGGAAACTGCCCGTGTTTTTACCGTAGTTGGTCTCAATCCCGATAATCGCCACAATCAGCTCGGCAGGTACACCATATTTGCGCGCCACATCATCGATAACGGCACGGTTAGCAGCGTAAAATTGTTTGCCGCCGTTGAATTTCGTCGCACCGGAGTTGCCCGTGCGGAATTCATACCAAGGGCGAGAAGTTGACGGGCGGTACATAATATTGATGATATTGCCTTTGTAAACCACGCCATTGAAGAAGTTTTGCAATTCAGCTTCCGTAAATTGCTTTTTCGCTGCTTCATAACGGATAAACTGGCGGACATTGGTGTTGGCATTAAAGCCGCTGCTGGCAACCGATTCCGCAGCAGAATCAAAAGCAGGACGCTGGTTTTTGCTTTGATTAATCGGCTCAACCGTTTTAGCGGACTCAACGTTTGTTTTGGTTGTATTGCAAGCAACGAGCAGCAACGCGGTTGATATTGCAAGAGAAGGAATAAGTTTTTTCATATCTGGATTTATAGTCACTAAAGAAGCAGTCTTAATTATGCAAAAAGGTCGTCTGAAAGATGGTAGGAATATACATTCCATTCCCTTTCAGACGACCTTTTAAGACTGTCTATTACTCGGCAGCTGCAACAACAGCAACGGTAATCGCAGCAACAGCGTCAGTGTGCAGAGCCACTTCAACTTCGTACTCGCCTACGGCTTTCAGAGGACCGTTAGGCAGGCGTACGTTGGATTTTGCAGCTTCAACACCTGAAGCAACAATCGCAGCAGCGATGTCGGCATTGGTAACAGAACCGAACAGACGACCGTCCACACCTGCTTTTTGAGCGATAGTGATGGTTTGACCGTCCAGTTTTTCTTGACGTGCTTTAGCATCGGCCAAGATTTCGGCTTGTTTGGCTTCCAATTCGGCACGGCGTGCTTCGAATTCTTTCATATTGGCTTCAGTAGCGCGTTTGGCTTTGCCGGCAGGAATCAGGAAGTTGCGGGCGTAACCATTTTTTACGGTAACGATGTCGCCCAGGTTGCCCAAACCGCCGATTTTCTCTAACAGAATAATTTGCATGATTTAAACTCCAAAATTATTTGTGTTGATCGGTGTAAGGCAACAGAGCCAGGAAGCGTGCGCGTTTGACTGCAGTAGCCAATTGGCGTTGGTAATGCGCTTTGGTGCCGGTGATGCGGGCAGGGATGATTTTGCCGTTTTCAGAAATGAAGTCTTTCAGTAGATCAACTTGTTTGTAATCGACTTCTTGGATTTTTTCAGCCGTAAAGCGGCAGAATTTTCTACGTTTGAATGATTGACGAGCCATTGTCGTTTAACCTTTATATTCTTTAATGTTCTGTATGCGGAGTATCGGCCTTGGGAAGCGTTTGCTTCGCTGTGCGAGAAAGCCTTCTGCTTCAACCATCGTATCTTGCCGATACTGCCATTCTTCAGCCTGCTTACCTAAAATACGCGCGGGAATTTCAAAACTGACCAGGCATTTTTGCCCGTTTTCTTCCTGCCAAGATTCATGTTTTAACATAATATCCAAAACAGGGACTCCTGCCGGCGTATATCTCAAGGGTTCAACCTTGTAAATCAGGGCGGTAAGCTTTGTAAGATTATCCAATCTTATTCGGCTGCTGCAACTTCTTCAGCCGCACCGTTCAGCAAGTTTTTTGCTTTTTCGCCGCCCAACATAGGAGAAGCTTCGGTTACAGCATGTTTTGTTTTGATGGTCAGATGGCGCAGTACGGCATCGTTAAAGCGGAAAGCGGTTTCCAGCTCTTCAACTACTTCAGGAGTAGTTTCGATGTTCATCAAAACATAGTGTGCTTTGTGGATTTTGTTAATCGGGTAAGCCAGTTGACGGCGGCCCCAGTCTTCCAAGCGGTGGATTTTGCCGCCGGCTTCGGCAATCATGGTTTTGTAACGTTCAACCATAGCAGGCACTTGCTCGCTTTGATCAGGATGAACGATAAACACGATCTCATAATGACGCATGTTATCTCCTTATGGATGATTAAATACAGCCTTTTGCCATGCGAAAGCAAAAGGCAAGGTTGAAAGCGTCGAATTATAACTGAAATCCAAGTCTGCTACAAGCACACAATGCTTTCCGAAAACATTCTGTTTTCAGACGACCTCTGCTTCCACCCAATCGTCCTTATCTATACCGCCGTAACATTGCAGACAAAGTTCAACATCATCCCCCTGCCAAACACAGGCAACAGCGCATCCATTAGACAACAGAGCCGTCACCCCATGCCAATCCGAGCATCCGCATACCTGTATTTCCTTTTTTCCATCCGTCACAAATCGATAGCCAACTTTGCGCATATCCTCAGGAAAATTTAAATCTGCCGCCTTCAACAGCGCTTCTTTAATGCACCATAGCCGATAAAATTCTTCCCCATCCCAATCAACGGATGCCAAGTATTCCTGCTCCCTCTCGGTGCATACCCACTCCGCCAACGCCTGAAAATCTCGGGGACGGATTTTCTCAACGTCCACACCAGCAGAGAGACTATTCGACGTACACAACACCGCAGCAATACCTTGACTATGACTAAGGGAAACGATTGGATGCTTTGCTTTCTGTTTCAGGGCGCGACTGACTTTCCAATCTATTCGCTCCGACAATCGTAGTGATTGGGCTATTCTCTGCCTATCATGCCGGCTTAAAGCGTCATCACAATAAGCTTCGGCAAGTAACTCATCCCCAAGCAGGCAATACAGATGCTTCTTCATCAAACACCCAAACAAAATTTTCTAAAACCAAAACGAGCCGGCAGATATACCCACCGGCTCATTTCAACACATTGTAAGCATTAAGCTACCATTTAAAGATAATACTGTCACATAACCTATCAGTGCGACGACTGCATGGAGATAAAAAACTTCCTGATGCGTTTAAGGGAATGTTTCATAATGACCTTTCCCAAAGGTGGGGGGGGGAAATATATTCCGCCTACCTGTGATTTTTCGTATTTGATTTTGCCAGAGGCTTGTGTTCATCCGAAGTGCAGGCTGCTTTCTACGCTGCAAAAACCTTCCGCACGGAAAATATCAAGATTGTCAGACAATCTAATTAGCGCAAACGGATATTTGATGCAGCGGGGTTATTGGGATTCCATGTCGCAGGCTGCCTAAAAAGGCAGTTACAACTCATAATCCCGTTTCATGCGCTCCAACCCTTCTTCGTTAAACAGACAAATACACAAAGCCTCACAATCGTATTCGTTCCAGCCGTTTTGCGCTTCAAAATCCAATAATGCTTGCGACAAGGCTTTGTCATCGCCTTTCGTGTCACCAAACGCGGCTTGAAGTGTTTCGGTGGAAACTGGTTCGGGCATACCGACAAGCATGACACCGCCGCTTTCCACCGAATCCAGCGGCGCAGATAACGGTAGCGAAAAATAAATTTTCCCTGCCCAATCCTGCAAAACAAGCCTGCTTCCCCGCGCGGCAAAAAATGCGTCCGTACCCTGCAAATACCACACATTTTCATATTCGCTATCAAACGCATAACCGGCAAATGCCTGATAAAATTCGTCAAAAAAATTGTCTTTGTCGTTATCAAACAGGATGAATGAATCAGGCGAAACGGATAACAGATAAGGATATTCCACAGACAAACGCTCCATTCGGATTGGAATCACCATAGCAGTTAGACCAAATTACAGCCAAACCATAATTTGGTCCTCACCTATTTTTTAATGCAAGCTTCCTTTCAAAACCACTCGGCTGTTCCAGGTGGCAACATGGCACTCATACTCATCGCCGCCAACGGTTTTTTTGTCAAAGTAGCTGACTAAGTGTACTGATTTTGCGTTTTTTTCCAACGCCGTGCTTTGGAAACGCTTAACAGTGCTCAAGAAAGCGCGTTGGCAGGACTCTTCCGGACTTTTACCGACCATATTGGCGATTTGACGGGATACCAAAGTTTTATTACCTGTGCTGCCGTAAGAAACTTTAATATTAGGATTCAGAACAGATTTGGCTTCAGCGGAATTCAATGCAACACTTGCTTTACACATATAAATATCATTTTTTCCTTTGCCATTCACTTTACGCCCTTCACCTGCACTACGGCATGCGCCTGAAGCTTTAGCATGTTGCTCATGAGACGAAGCAGAGCCTGAAGCTCCGGCAGAAGATTGTGATTGGTTATTGGCACATGCAGAAATGGCCAATACTGAAGACAAGGCAATTAGATAAGAAAAACGGCGCATTTCAATTACTCCCGAAAGTAGTTTGTAAACAAAGATTACGATTTGTTATTGTAATGCATTGCTGATTTTCTGATAAGAGATAAATCATCCCTCTTTTACAAAAAAACATCCATGTTACGCCACTTCAATTTTCACAAAGCAAGTTGCATAAATTCCTCTTTCAGACGACCCCTAAACTCTCAACATACATAAAATCACCTGAAAAATAGACAAACTTTATCTTCAGCCGTTAGACTGCCGAGATTGTGTCACGGATACGCTTATGAATATCTTAATCTCTAATGACGACGGCTACCTAGCCCCCGGCATCGCCATTTTGGCACGCGTTGCAGCCGAATTTGCCAATGTCCGCGTAGTCGCACCCGAACGCGACCGCAGCGGAGTCAGCAATTCTTTAACGCTTGACCGTCCGCTGCAAATAAAAGAAGCCTCAAACGGCTTTTACTATGTCAGCGGAACGCCAACCGACTGCATCCATGTCGGACAACACGCCCTATCCGATTTCAAACCCGATTTGGTCTTATCCGGAATAAACAATGGCGCCAACATGGGCGATGACACGCTCTACTCAGGTACAGTCGCCGCCGCAACCGAAGCCTACCTGATGGGCATTCCCGCTATCGCTTTTTCATTAAATGATTCACGGGGGCGCTATTGGGAAACTGCTGAAAAATCCGTTTGGATGTTATTAGAGTATTTGTTAAAAAATCCTCCTAAAGAACCTATTTTGTGGAATATCAACATCCCCGCAGTCATGCCTGAAGACATACAAGGTATTAAAATCACACGACTGGGTAGAAGGCACCACGAACAAAGTATCGTCCCCATGCACAATCCGCGCGGAGAGCCGATTTACTGGATAGGTCCGATCGGCAACATTTCCGATCAGGAAGAAGGCACAGACTTTGGCGAATGCGAAGCAGGATTCATCACCATCACCCCCCTGCAAATCGACCTGACCGCCTACAACCAACTCAAAAACGTCAACGAGTTTTGGCAAGGCATAAAAGCTTCAAATACGTAAACCTTTTCAGACGACCTGCCGGATCAAACAGGCCGTCTGAAATTAAACCTTACATAAAGAAGATAAAACAGTTCATACCTATTATCCGCAAGATTTTTAAACAGGCAAACCGGTCAAAATCAGGCAGTTTAACAGTTACTAACGGCTGCAATACTTGAGAACAGGGCGTATTTTTATTATGATATGTCCCAATAAAACAACAACCCGATATAAAGGTCATCCAATTATGTTGAAAAAAACCGCATTTTACGCAGGCTCGGCAGCCCTCGCCCTTATCCTCAGCGCATGCGCCAGCCAACAACCTGCACCCGTCGTCGTAGGCAATTCCGGCAACCATTCCGGCTCCGCAAATACAGCCTCCAACAATCCATATGGTGCAGCGCCTTACGAAAATAATGCGGCCAACAACGACACCCCTTACACCCCGCCCGCTTACACTCCTCCTGCTGCCAGCAGCTACCCTTCCGGCTCTACCGGCGGCTCTTACACGCCTTCTTACGCACCGGTAGACATCAATGCTGAAACGCATACCGTAGTGCGCGGCGATACCGTTTATAACATCTCCAAACGTTACCAAATTACGCAAGACAACCTCCGCGCATGGAATGGCTTGGCAGACAACACCATCAGCGTCGGACAAACCCTGCGCGTCAAACCAAACGGATACAGCGCTCCGGCTGCAACTGCCTCAGTTCCGACACCTCCTCCGACACAAACCGCCTCCCCCAAACCGACTCCTGCACCGCTTAACACTCCGACCGTCTCCACAGGCGGCACCCGCACCGTCAGCGGCATCACATGGCAGCGTCCGACCGTCGGCAATGTTATCGGCAACTTCGGCGGCAGCAATAAAGGTGTAGATATCGGCGGCACAGCCGGTCAACCCGTCGTTGCGGCAGCTGACGGTAAAGTCGTCTATGCCGGTTCAGGTTTGCGCGGTTACGGCAACTTGGTCATCATCCAACACAATTCATCTTATCTGAGCGCATACGGCCACAACCAACGCCTGCTGGTTAACGAAGGACAACAAGTCAAACGCGGTCAAACCATCGCAAACATGGGTAATACCGATGCCAGCCGTACGCAACTGCATTTTGAAGTGCGACAAAACGGCAAACCGGTCAACCCTGCAAACTACGTTGCATTCTAAAATCAATGCCATACAAAACCGCCCGATTGGGCGGTTTTATTTTTAAATACAAAAATCAACCTGCCCAATTCACAACAATATTGACTTATATTGAATTCCTCCCGTCAACACACTCGTACAATCAAGCTTATTGCCGTCTCCCGTATTTTTCAGACGACCCGCAAGACACTTTCGTCTTTTGAAATCTTTCCCAAAGCTTTTTCAAGGAGTCATCATGCAACAATACACCCTAGATCCCAAAGCCTTGCTCGGAGGCATTATCCATAGCGATATCGACCAAGAAATTGTCCAACTCTCCCTGCAAAAGGACAATGAAATCCCCGATTATCAAGCTGATGCCATTATTCTCCTGCTGGTACTCAACGGCAGCGCCAAAATCATTACCCAAACTGAAACCCTCTCCACGCAAGGACTTCAAGTCGTCCGCCTTGAGCCCAACGAAACCCACAGCATACGCGCCCTAGAAGACCACACCAACATACTGGTCATCAAGCAGCTTACTTACGCTTCCGGCCTGAATAAAAAACTACGTTTCGGCAAATGTTGCCTATAAAGAAAGAGGTCGTCTGAAAGCCAAAAAAATGGTTTTCAGACGACCTCTTCAACATTCAATCTAATTGCTGTTCAAAAAGAACGATAAATCAAAGTTCCGACACAAGACAACTCAATTCTATAGCGGATTAAAATTGCAATGATACAGCATTGCCAACGCCCTTATGTACTATCCGTACACGGCACCCGTTGCCGCCTTGTCTCATTTTTATTTTAATCCGCTATATAGTGGATTAACTTTAAACCAGTACGGCGTTACCTCGCCTTGCCGTACTATCTGTACTGTCTGCGGCTTCGTCGCCTTGTCCTGATTTAAATTTAATCCACTATACATTCTTACTCCCCTTACTCTATTCATCCGCATTCAGTAAAAAAGGTCGTCTGAAATCTTTCAGACGACCTTTCATCAATCAAAATCGGCTCAACGATTATTCAGGCGCTTTTTCTTCGCGGGCAGGAGCTTCAACCAAAGCCTTGATAGACAGACGTACGCGGCCGCGGTCGTCCACTTCCAATGCTTTCACATTCACAACCTGACCGACTTGCAGATAGTCGCTGACGTTGCGTACGCGCTCGTGGGCGATTTGGCTGATGTGTACCAAACCGTCTTTGCCCGGCATCACGCTGACGATGGCGCCAACGTTGTTGTCGAGGATTTTAACCACAGTACCTTCGTACACTTTGCCCACTTCCACTTCGGCAGTGATTTCTTCGATGCGTTTTTTCGCAGCATCGCCGGCTTCTTGAGTGGTTGCGGCAATAGTGATGGTGCCGTCTTCCGCAATATTGATTTCAGTACCGGTTTCAGCGGTAATCGCGCGGATGGTTTCGCCGCCTTTACCAATGACTTCGCGGATTTTGTCTTGGTTGATTTTCATGGTGAACAGACGCGGAGCGTGAGCGGACAGCTCTTGCGGACCTGCCACGGCGACTTTCATCTGTTCCAAGATGTGCAGACGCGCGTCTTTGGCTTGCGCCAAGGCAATCTGCATGATTTCTTTGGTAATACCTTGGATTTTGATGTCCATTTGCAGCGCGGTCACGCCTTCGGTCGTACCGGCAACTTTGAAGTCCATATCGCCCAAGTGGTCCTCATCACCCAAGATGTCGGTCAATACGGCAAATTTGTTGTTGTCCAAAATCAGACCCATCGCAATACCGGCAACGTGTGCTTTCAAAGGCACACCAGCAGATAACAAGCTTAAGCAGCCGCCGCAGACGGAAGCCATAGAAGACGAACCGTTGGACTCGGTAATTTCGGAAACAACACGCATGGTGTAGCTGAATTCTTCAGGAGACGGCAATACGGCAACCAGTGCGCGTTTTGCCAAGCGGCCGTGTCCGATTTCGCGGCGTTTCGGTGCGCCGACGCGACCCACTTCGCCGGTAGAATATGGTGGGAAGTTGTAATGTAGCATGAAGCGGTCGGTGTATTCACCGGAAAGCGCGTCAATGATTTGTTCGTCGCGGGAAGTACCCAAAGTCGCTACGGCAAGGGCTTGGGTTTCGCCACGGGTAAACAGGGCGGAACCGTGCGTACGCGGCAGTACGCCGGTTTGAATGCTCAAAGGACGGACAGTGCGGGTATCGCGACCGTCGATACGCGGTTGGCCGTCCAAAATTTGGGTGCGGACGACATCAGCTTCCAAATGTTTGAAGATACCTTTGATTTCGTTGGCAGCCAAAGTATCGGTTTCTTCGGTAATCAACGCATCTTTCACTGCGTTCCAAGCCTCGTCCAATTTGGCAGAACGCGCTTGTTTTTGACGGATTTTGAACGCTTCTTTAATGGCTTCGCCCGCAATTTCGCGCACTTTGGCAACCAATTCTTCATTGGTTTCAGGCGCTTTCCAATCCCATACTTCAGGGTTTACTTCATCGGCGAACTCGTTGATGGCGTTAATCGCCACCTGCATTTGGTCGTGACCGTAAACGACGGCACCGAGCATCACGTCTTCAGGCAGGATTTTGGCTTCGGATTCCACCATCAAAACGGCTTTGGATGTACCCGCAACCACCAAGTCCAGCTTGGATTTCGCCAATTCGGCTTTGGTCGGGTTCAATACGTACACGCCGTTTACATAACCTACGCGAGCAGCACCAATCGGACCGGCAAACGGTACGCCGCTCAACACCAGCGCAGCGGATGCGCCGAGCATGGCAGGAATATCGGAATCGATTTCAGGGTCAACGGAAACCACCATCGCAACGATTTGGATGTCGTGGTAGAAACCTTCGGGGAACAGCGGACGGATAGGACGGTCGATCAGACGGCTGGTCAGAATTTCTTTTTCGCTTTGTTTGCCTTCGCGCTTAAAGAAACCGCCGGGGATTTTACCTGCGGCGTAAGTGCGCTCAAGGTAATCAACAGTCAGAGGGAAGAAGTCTTGGCCTTCTTTGACTTCTTTATTGGTGGTCACAGCGACCAAAACAACGGTGTCGCCCATCGATACTTTAACAGCCGCTGCCGCTTGGCGCGCGATTTCGCCGGTTTCCAAAGTAACGGTTTGATTGCCATATTGGAAGGTTTTAACGTGTTTATTGAACATTTCGTTCCTTTCAGAATGCCGCACGCTAAAACACTAATAATGCACACTAAAAGTGAGAATGTGCATAGTTAGGGTTTCAGGTGTGCGGCGGTTGGTAAAAACTATATTTTCAGACGACCTCAAACGGTCAATCCAAACGCGCATTATAATAGCAAATGTAAGTAAATCCAAGCATTCATGATAGCAAAAGGTCGTCTGAAACATACTTCTGTGTTTCAGACGACCTTTCATTAATAGTCAGGATGTTACGCCTCAAAAACGCCGTTTCAATTTGCAGGCTTGAAGGATATGGACGGCAAGCTCTTCCACCGATTTATCCGTCGTATTGGTAAATGGAACGCCGTGGCGTTTGAACATATTTTGCGCATCGGCAATCTCACTGCGACAGGTATCGATTTTGGCATAAGTCGAATTCGGACGGCGCTCTTGACGGATGGCCTGCAGGCGTTCGGGTTGAATGGTCAGGCCGAACAGCTTGTCTTTATAAGGCTTAACCATGCGCGGTAAGTCGGTAGATTCCAAATCATCGGGAATCAACGGGTAATTGGCGGCGCGGATACCGTATTGCAGGGCAAGGTAAAGACAGGTCGGTGTTTTGCCCGAACGCGATACGCCCATCAAAATCACATCGGCTTCTTTCAGGTTTTTATCGCTGACGCCGTCATCGTGGTTGAGCGAGAAATTGACCGCCTCCATACGCGCATCGTAGCGTTGCGTATTGCCGATACTGTGGTGCCCTTGCGTAGCGGCGACCGCCTCAGTATTGAGTTCTTTTTCCAAAAGCCCGAGGAAGGTTTCGAAAAAATTGATATGGAAAGCGCCCGCTTTTTTGATGATTTCACGGATTTCGTCATTGACGACGCTGACGAAGGCAATCGGGCGCAAACCGTTTTCCTGAGCGTTGCGGTTGACTATTTCGACGACGGTACGCGCTTTTTCAGGCGTATCGATGAAGGGATAGGTGTGGCGTTTGAATTCGATTCTGCCAAACTGATTCAGCAGTGCCTCACCGATATTTTCAGCAGTCAGGCCGGTACGGTCAGAAATATAAAACACATGGCGCGGGGCGGTCATTCGGTTATCCTCTAAAATTTAAAATGTTTGCAGGCAGTCATCATAGCAGCTGCAACCTTCTAAATAAAGGGAATACATTCAAATTACACTCAACTACATCCCAACAAAAACATCCGTTAAACGCATTTTTATTTTAATAATTTAATTATTTTAAAATTTTATACCCGAATAAAACCTTACCACCCTCTACCACTCAGTCATTAATCTATTTCAAACCTTATGTTTTACAAAGAAATAGATACTCGGAATATCAACTTCCCCATCGAATTTCATTTGACTACACGGCTGAAGACCGCAATTTTTCAGACGACCTGCAAATCACTAGGGACAGAAAAAGCATGACAGCAGCCGTTTGAATCGCTTAAAATAACAAAGCGTATTCGTTTCTTTTTTAACATATCTTGGATTGGACACACAAATGGCTGACAACTACGTAATTTGGTTTGAAAACCTGCGTATGACTGATGTTGAAAGCGTGGGCGGCAAAAACGCCTCCCTGGGTGAAATGATCAGTCAGCTGACTGAAAAAGGCGTCCGCGTCCCCGGCGGTTTTGCCACTACCGCCGAAGCCTACCGCGCATTTTTGGCGCACAACGGACTGAGCGAGCGTATTTCCGCCGCACTGGCACAACTGGATGTGGAAGATGTCGCCGAACTGGCGCGCGTCGGTAAAGAAATCCGCCAATGGATTTTGGATACGCCCTTCCCCGAACAACTGGATGCCGAAATCGAAACGGCATGGAACAAAATGGTTGCAGACGCAGGCGGTGCGGACATTTCCGTTGCCGTCCGTTCTTCTGCAACCGCCGAAGACCTGCCCGACGCATCGTTTGCAGGTCAACAAGAAACCTTTTTGAATATCAACGGCTTGGAAAACGTCAAAGCGGCTATGCACCATGTATTTGCTTCTTTGTACAACGACCGTGCCATCTCCTACCGCGTACATAAAGGCTTCGAGCACGACATCGTCGCCCTCTCCGCAGGCGTACAACGCATGGTGCGTTCCGACAGCGGCGCGTCCGGCGTCATGTTCACCCTCGACACCGAGTCCGGCTTCGACCAAGTCGTTTTCGTGACTTCATCTTACGGTTTGGGTGAAAACGTCGTACAAGGCGCGGTCAACCCTGACGAATTCTATGTTTTCAAACCCACGCTGAAAGCAGGCAAACCTGCCATCCTGCGCAAAACCATGGGTTCGAAACAAATCAAAATGATCTTTACCGACAAAGCAGAAGCCGGTAAATCCGTAATGAACGTCGATGTTCCCGAAGAAGACCGCAACCGCTTCTCCATTACCGACGAAGAAATCACCGAGTTGGCACACTACGCGCTGACAATCGAAAAACACTACGGCCGCCCGATGGATATCGAATGGGGCCGTGACGGCTTGGACGGCAAACTCTACATCCTGCAAGCCCGTCCTGAAACCGTGAAATCCCAAGAAGAAGGCAGCCGCAACCTGCGCCGCTTCGACATCAATGGCGACAAAACCGTATTGTGCGAAGGCCGCGCCATCGGTCAAAAAGTCGGTCAAGGCAAAGTCCGCTTGGTGAAAGACGCCTCCGAAATGGATTCCGTGGAAGCTGGCGACGTACTCGTTACCGACATGACCGACCCGGATTGGGAGCCGGTAATGAAACGCGCTTCCGCTATCGTTACCAACCGCGGCGGCCGTACCTGCCACGCCGCCATCATCGCGCGCGAACTGGGTATTCCTGCCGTAGTCGGCTGCGGCGACGCAACCGAATTGCTGAGCAACGGTCAAGAAGTTACCGTATCCTGTGCCGAAGGCGATACCGGCTTTATCTACTCCGGCCTGCTGGACGTACAAATCACCGACGTTGCCTTGGACAATATGCCTAAAGCGCCGGTTAAAGTGATGATGAACGTCGGCAACCCCGAACTCGCATTCAGCTTCGCCAACCTGCCGAGCGAAGGCATCGGCTTGGCACGTATGGAATTCATCATCAACCGCCAAATCGGCATCCACCCGAAAGCCTTGTTGGAATTTGACAAACAAGACGATGAATTGAAAGCGGAAATTACCCGCCGCATCGTCGGCTACGCCTCCCCTGTCGACTTCTACGTCGATAAAATCGCCGAAGGCGTGGCAACATTGGCCGCATCGGTTTATCCGCGTAAAACTATCGTCCGTATGTCCGACTTCAAATCCAACGAATACGCCAACTTGGTCGGCGGCAGCATTTACGAACCGCACGAAGAAAACCCGATGCTAGGCTTCCGCGGTGCGGCGCGTTACGTTGCTGAAAGCTTCAAAGACTGCTTCGCGCTCGAATGCAAAGCCCTCAAACGCGTCCGAGACGAAATGGGGCTGACCAACGTCGAAATCATGATTCCGTTCGTCCGCACTTTGGGCGAAGCCGAAGCCGTCGTCAAAGCCTTGAAAGAAAACGGTTTGGAACGCGGTAAAAACGGCCTGCGCCTGATCATGATGTGCGAACTGCCGAGCAACGCGGTATTGGCAGAACAATTCCTGCAATACTTCGACGGTTTCTCTATCGGTTCCAACGACATGACCCAGCTGACCCTCGGCCTCGACCGCGACAGCGGCTTGGTGTCCGAATCGTTTGACGAACGCAACCCTGCCGTCAAAGTGATGCTGCATTTGGCAATCTCTGCCTGCCGCAAGCAAAACAAATACGTCGGTATTTGCGGTCAAGGTCCGTCAGACCATCCGGACTTCGCCAAATGGCTGGTTCAAGAAGGCATCGAAAGCGTTTCCCTGAATCCGGATACCGTCATCGAAACTTGGCTGTATTTGGCTAATGAGTTGAATAAATAAGCTTTCTAGCAATTCCAAAAAATCCCCCGATTGGAAACATTCGGGGGATTTTATGTAATGAGTGCCTCATCCAGCACAACATTGACGCATTTCTCAAATTGCTCGTCAAACCATGCGAGGTCTCGTCTGAAACACATGATTTCAGACGACCTTTTTAAAGGCTGTCTTTCTAACCCAACCTACCTTACTGTTTTTAGAGTATTATACTTTCGAGACCTCACTAAAAATTATTAGGTCGCTGCAACAAGTTACAGGATAAATACATATGATTATTAATGAGGTTGATTTAAAAGGAACGGAATATAGAATTTTGAAAAAGTTTAATAGAAAAATTTTTTCATTTTCTGAATTATTAAATGACATGGCAAATAATGAATATTCAAAATTGGAAAATTATTACAAAGACAAATTTGAATTCATAAAATTTAAAGATGAGGAAGTCCTTGTTGAGAACGATAAAAAAGATGAATTTATTGTTTTCGGGAGAAATAATAATGGTTTCTTCGCAATAAATAAAAACAAAGAAATATGGCTGATTCCATTTTATATTTCAGATATTAAAGAACCAATTTTTATTAACTCGTCTTTGCATCAATTTAGATGTTGTTATTGTTTGTTATTGTCAATTTTATTTTTCTTCCTTGGGAAAAATGTTGATGAGAAAGAATGCGCAACAATTGCTCAAAAATTTAAAAGAGATATTCTAGAAATAGACATTCATTCCATAAATAGTTTATTTTATAAGAATTACATTTTTTCTATTAGGAATGCAGAATTACCCATACATTTCACACCTATAGACTATGTGAATAATGGTAGGCATGTGATTTCTGAATAGAAATAGCAAACCAATTGAAAGAAAATCAAATCACACTAGGATTTCTTTCCACCATGATCTAACCTTGTCCACCATAACCAAAAGGTCGTCTGAAAATTTTTCAGACGACCTTTTCTCATGTTACCGCTTCAAAATTTGATCAGTACCAACCGCGCAGCTTCATCGCTTTTTCAACACGGCGGATACTCATCATATAAGACGCAGTACGCAGGTCCACGTCATACTCTTGCGCCAGATTCCAAATATCGCGGAACGCGCGGCGCAGGACGACGGTTTCTTTTTCCTGAACTTCGTCAAATTCCCAGTAATAGCCTTGCAGGTTTTGCACCCATTCAAAATAGGAAACGACCACGCCGCCGCAGTTTGCCAGAATATCGGGGACGACCAACACGCCGTTTTGACGCAGGATGGCATCGGCTTCGGGCGTAGTCGGGCCGTTTGCGCCTTCGACCACGATTTTGGCGCGAACTTTGCCTGCGTTTTCGGAAGTCAGCTGGTTTTCCAGCGCGCAAGGTGCGAGTACGTCCACATCCAGCGCCAAGAGTTCGGCGTTGCTGATTTCTTTGCCGTAGCCCGCTTCATTGGTAATGAAGCCTTTTTCTTGGAACTCTTTGAACAGGGCTTCCATATCCAAGCCGTTTTCGTTGTAGATGGCGACATCAACGGTAGAAACGGCAACGACTTTCGCGCCGGATTGATGCGCGTAATAGCCTGTGTGATAGCCCACATTGCCGAAGCCCTGAATGGCGTAGGTTGCGCCTTTAACGTCTTTGCCGAGTTTTTCCAAAGCTTGGACAGCGGCAAAGTTCACGCCGTAACCTGTCGCTTCGGTACGCGCCAAAGAGCCGCCGAATTCGACCGGTTTGCCGGTGAACACGCCGGGTGCGGATTTTTTAACGACGTTTTCGTAAGTATCGACCATCCACGACATGATTTTGCCGTTAGTGTTCACATCAGGTGCGGGAATATCGATTTTTTCGCCAATCAGCGGAGAAATGGCTTCGGAATAAGCGCGCGAAATGCGTTCCAACTCGGCTTCTGAATAATCGCGCGGATCTAAAGTAATGCCGCCTTTGCCACCGCCGTAAGGAATACCCGCAACGCAGCATTTGATGGTCATCCAAATCGACAAAGCTTTAACTTCGTCCAGATTCACATTGGGGTGGAAGCGCACGCCGCCTTTGTAGGGGCCGACGGCATTGTTATGTTGCGAACGGTAGCCGGTGAAGGTTTTGACCGTGCCGTCGTCGAGTTTGACGGGGAAGGTAACTTCCAAAACGCGTTGCGGGCTTTTCAGGATTTCATACACCGCAGGGTCGGCATTGAGCCGGTCGCAGGCGGTTTTGACCTGTTTGCGGGCGATTTCGAAAGGATTAAGGGTTTCTTTTGCGGCGGATTGGGACATTTCTCTTCCTTCTTATGTCTGGTTGAAATTTAAGGGCTTCACAGTTGTAACTATAACCAATTTCCAAATGAAATGTAATAGCATGTAGTCGGTATTTTCAAAGTTGATTAATTTATATATGGATTTATTTTCAGACGACCTCTGAAACCTGACACCCCGTTGCCCGATATCGCCACCAAAATCGGCTACTAAAACTAAAGTCTTTGTTTTTAAAAAAATCGTCTGAAATTTTATATCATCAGGCTGATGCTTTGAAAACAGCAACGACCGCATTTCAGACTCGATAATATTGTTAACAATATCCAATTTTCAGCAGCACAAAATAAGGCATAATAAGATAGGCTGCTTCATCCATTTTGACTTTATATAGTGGATTAACTTTAAACCAGTACGGCGTTACCTCGCCTTGCCGTACTATCTGTACTGTCTGCGGCTTCGTCGCCTTGTCCTGATTTAAAGTTAATCCACTATAAAATATGAAAAAGGTCGTCTGAAAACCCGTATTTCAGGTTTTCAGACGACCTTTTTGAACTTCATCGTTTACCGTTCGGCGGCGCTGCTTCTTTCGGCTTGCTCTTCTGCCACCTCATACGCTTCCACAATTTTTTGTACCAGCGGATGGCGGACGACATCTTCGCTGGTGAAGGTGTGGAAATACAGCCCTTCCACGTCGCGCAGTTTTTCGCGGGCATCTTTCAGGCCGGATTTGACGTTGCGCGGGAGGTCGATTTGGCTGATGTCGCCGGTGATGACCGCTTTTGCGCCGAAGCCGATACGGGTCAGGAACATTTTCATCTGTTCGGGCGTGGTGTTTTGCGCTTCGTCCAGAATCACATACGCTCCGTTGAGCGTGCGGCCGCGCATATAGGCGAGCGGAGCGATTTCGATCAGGCCTTTTTCCATCAGTTTGGTCACGCGGTCGAAGCCCATCAGGTCGTAGAGCGCATCGTAGAGCGGACGCAGGTAGGGGTCGACTTTTTGCGCCAAATCACCGGGCAGGAAGCCGAGTTTTTCGCCTGCTTCTACGGCGGGGCGGACGAGGACGATGCGTTCGATTTGGTGTTTTTCCATGGCATCGACGGCGGCGGCGACAGCAAGATAGGTTTTGCCCGTACCGGCGGGCCCCAGCCCGAAGACGACGTCGTGGTTTAACAGGGCTCGGATGTAGCCGTTTTGGCGCGGGGTGCGCCCGCCTATACTGCCGCGTTTGGTGCGGAAATAATATTGTTGGTCGTGATGCTTTTCTTCGTGTTTGTCGTCGGCGGTTTTGGCTTCGACGGCAGCGAGGCGGATGGCGTTGTCGTCCAAATCGCCTTGTTCTGCAGCTTCGGCCAGCGCGAGCAAGGCGCGGCGACCGGCGTGGGCGAGTTCGCCCATGAAGGTGAAGTGTTCGAAGCGGCGGCTGATCTGGATGTCGAGGGCTTTGCCCAAGGCTTCGAGGTTGCCGTCGAGCGCGCCGCAGAGGCGTTGGAGGACGGTGTTGTCGATGTCTTCAAATTGAAGATGGACGGTATGGGTCATATCTTGTTTCCATGATGATTAAAGGTCGTCTGAAAGGTGCGGGATGCTTTTCAGACGACCTTTCGGTGTTATTTGTTTTGCGCTTGTTCGCGAAGCTCTCGGCGCAGGATTTTGCCGACGTTGGACTTGGGCAACTCGTCGCGGAACTCGATGTCTTTCGGCACTTTATAAGCCGTCAGTTCGGAGCGGCAGAATGCGATGAGTTCTTCTTTGGTCAGGCTCGGGTCTTTTTTGACGACGAAAACTTTGAGTGCTTCGCCTGTTTTCTCGTTGGGCACGCCGATACAGGCGACTTCCATGACTTTATCGTTGTGCGACACGACTTCTTCGATTTCGTTCGGATAAACGTTGAAGCCGGAAACGACGATGAGGTCTTTTTTGCGGTCAACCAGTTTCAGCCAGCCTTTTTCGTCCATCACGGCGATGTCGCCGGTTTCCAAAAAGCCGCGCGCGTCTATGGTTTTGGCGGTTTCTTCGGGGCGGTTCCAATAGCCTTTCATCACTTGCGGGCCGCGCACCCAAAGCTCGCCCGGCTGTCCGACGGAGACTTCTTTGCCGTCCGCATCGCGCAATTCGACTTCGGTGGAGGGAACGGGCAATCCGATGCCGCCGCTGTATGCTTCGATATTGAGCGGGTTGCAGCACACGCCGGGACTGGCTTCGGTCAGGCCGTAAGCTTCGACGATGGGTGTGCCGGTGATTTTTTTCCATTTTTCTGCGACGGCTTTTTGAGTCGCCATGCCGCCGCCCAAAGTCAGGCGCAGGTTGGAGAAATCGACGGTGGCGAAATCGGGTTGGTTAACCATGCCGTTAAACAAGGTATTCACGCCGATGAAGACGCTGATGCTTTCTTTTTTAAGCTCGCCGATAAAGCCCTTCATATCGCGCGGGTTGGTAATCAGGATGATTTTGGAACCGGTATTGGCGAAAATCATCAGGTTCACCGTCAGGGCAAAGATGTGGTAAAGCGGCAGCGCGGCGATGACGGTTTCTTTGCCTTCGCGCAGTTGGAATTTAATCCATTCTTTCGCCTGAAGCATATTGGCGCAGATGTTGCCGTGGCTGAGGATTGCGCCTTTTGCCACGCCGGTCGTGCCGCCCGTGTATTGCAGCAGCGCGGTGTCTTCGCGGGTTAGGGTAACGGGGCGGAAGGTATGTGCCGCACCTTCTTTCAGGGTCTTCTGAAAAGGGATAGCACCGGAAATGCGGTATTCGGGCACCATTTTTTTGATTTTGCGCAGCACGAAATTCATCAGCGTGCCTTTGAAGAAGCCGAACATTTCTCCGACAGAGGCGACGATGACGTGTTTGATTTGCGTGCGCGGCAACACCAGCTCCAGCGTGTTGGCAAAATTTTCCAAAACAATGATGGTGGTCGCGCCGCTGTCTTTCAACTGATGCTCCAGCTCGCGCGGGGTGTAGAGCGGATTGGTGTTCACCGCCACCAGCCCCGCCTGCAGGATGCCGAAAAGCGCAATCGGGTATTGCAGCAGGTTGGGCAGCATAATCGCCACGCGCTCGCCGCGCGGCAGCTTCAGAACGTTTTGCAGATAGGAGGCAAAATCTTCCGCCAGCTTGCCGACTTCGGCGTAAGTGAGCGTTTTGCCCATGTTTTGAAACGCGGGTTGGTGCGCAAATTTTTCAACGCTTTGACGGAATACGTCGCTGATGGAGCTGTATTGCGTGATGTCGATTTCGGCATTGACGCCTTGTTCATAGCTGTTGAGCCAGAGTTTTTCCATATAAATAATCTTGTTTCGTTGGTTTTATGGTTGTCTTGAGGTCGTCTGAAAAAGCAGGAGCAAACCTGCCGCAGTAGTTTTCAGACGACCTTTTGTGTTTTTTAATCAAGCGGTAATAATGACGGGTTTGTCGGTGGACATGATAATGCCGCCGCCCAAGCAGACATCGCCGTCGTACAGCACGGCGGATTGACCGGGCGTTACCGCCCATTGCGGTTCATCGAACACCAGCTCGACCGTGTCATCATCGAGATAACGCAATTCACACGGCGCGTCCGCCATGCGGTAGCGGGTTTTGCAGGTGTAGCGCCCTTCTTTCGGGCGTTCGGGCAGCGTGAAACTCAAATCGTTCATAACAAGGCTGCGGGTATAGAGCAGCGGATGGTCATGACCTTGTACGACGATGAGTTCGTTTTTCATCAAATCCTTCGCGGCGACAAACCATGGTTCGCCCGCGCCGCCGATGCCCAATCCTTTGCGCTGCCCGAGCGTGTAGAACATCAGCCCGACGTGTTCGCCGACGGTTTTCCCTTCGGGCGTGACCATTTTGCCGTTGTTGGTCGGCAGGTATTTTTGCAGGAACTCGCGGAACGGACGTTCGCCGATGAAACAGATGCCGGTACTGTCTTTTTTGGCGGCAGTCGGCAAATTGAATTCGGCGGCAAGGCGGCGGACTTCAGGTTTTTCCAAATCGCCCAACGGAAAAATCGCGCGCTCGAGTTGGAAAGGTTTGAGGCGGTAGAGGAAATAGCTTTGGTCTTTGTTTTGATCCAAACCTTTGAGCAGGTAATGCACGCCGTTACGGACTTCTTTGCGCGCATAGTGTCCGGTGGCAATGGTATCCGCGCCCTGCTCTATGGCGTAGTCCAAAAAGCATTTGAATTTGATTTCGGCGTTGCACAACACATCCGGATTCGGCGTGCGCCCCGCGCTGTATTCTTTGAGGAAATAAGCGAATACGTTGTCTTTGTATTGGGCGGCAAAATTGACGATGTCGATGTCGATACCGATGATGTCGGCGACGGCAATGGCATCGAAAGAGTCTTGCTTGATGCTGCAATATTCGTCATTGTCGTCGTCCTCCCAGTTTTGCATAAACACACCGCGCACTTGATAACCCTGCTGTTTGAGCAAGGCGGCGGTTACGGAGGAATCGACACCGCCGGAGAGCCCGACGATGATGTTTGAAGGTTGTTGAGTAATGTCCATGAAGGGGATATGGGTAGGAAACAGCAGTTTTTAAAGGCGGATTTTAGCACATTTTGATGAAGGGATAAGGAAGCCCGCCCAATAAGGCTGATGGGGCTTGAAAGATGTTTTATTGTATAGTGGATTAAATTTAAACCAGTACGGCGTTGCCTCGCCTTAGCTCAAAGAGAACGATTCTCTAAGGTGCTGAAGCACCAAGTGAATCGGTTCCGTACTATTTGTACTGTCTACGGCTTCGTCGCCTTGTCCTGATTTAAATTTAATCCACTATAAATTCAAAAAATTAAATGATATTTAATAGAAAAAAGCCGTCTGAAACCGCTACCGTCGGTTTTCAGACGACCTTTTGCTTATTCGGATGCGTCGGCTGCTTTTTCTTTTTGTCGGGTGAATACATCGCCCTTTCTATAAGCATTGCGCTTTCCGTGCAAACTGTAATACTCGACAAGCTGTCCGTTTCTCCGCACGAAATATCCGCGGTCTTTTTCATATTTCGGACAATGCGTGTACCAAGAATCGTCGCCTTCGCTGCAATAGCTCAAATACAGTTTGCCGCGTTTGACATAGCCTTTTACCTTGCCGCTGCCGCCCGGACCGTTCGAACGGCCTTCATTCCACTCTCCGGAAATAATGTATTTTGGTGATTGTTTAATATTAAAATATTTACCGTAGATACCATCTTCCAGTTCTTGCTCATACCCCCAATTTCCAGAAAAATCAGCGGCTAATGCTTGACCTGCAAACCATAATGCACACGCTGCAAGAATATATTTCTTCATTTTAGCCTCATCGTTCAATCAATAATAAACAGATGGCATTTTATGACGAAGCAGAATATGTGTCTATCACAAAAGGTCGTCTGAAATGACAGTTTCAGACGACCTTTTTTATCTCATTACAATAACTTGTATTACCGTTTCAGACGACCTCAATCCAAAATCTTGCCGACGATTTCGCCCACGTCTTTCGACAATCCTTCCTGCGTCCGAATACGCTGCAATTCTTGTTTCACCAAGTTTTTGCGGTGCAGCTCGAGCTTGTTGCAGAGGTTGAACGCCTGCACCAAACGGGCGGCGACCTGCGGGTTGAAGCGGTCGATTTCGATGACTTTGTCGGCGATGAAGCGGTAGCCGCTGCCGTCTTCTGCGTGGAAATGCGGGACGTTGCGGCTGAAGCTGCCGATGAGCGAGCGGGCTTTGTTGGGGTTTTCGAGGCTGAATTTCGGATGCTGCAAGGCGGTTTGAACCTGTTGCAGGGTGTCGCTGCGGCGGCTTGAGCCGACGAGGGCGAAATATTTGTCCATCACCAGCGCGTCGTCTGAAAACTTGTCGGCAAACTGCGTCAGCAGGCGGTTGCGCGTATCGCTTTCGTTGCCGTTGACGGCGGACAAGATGCCCCATTCGTGGGTCATGTTTTGCGCCATTTCGCCGTATTTTTCGGCAACGGTTTCGATGTGTGCGGGGTCGGCGCGCAGGACGAAGGCGCGGCAGACGTTGCGCAGCGTGCGCCAGCCGGCGGTTTCGGGGCTGTATTCGTAGCTTTGGTTTTCCTGCTGCGCCGCCCGACGGTTCAATTCGTGCCATTTCGGCAGGAAGTGGGCGGCAAGCGTATCCAATAAGGCTTCGCGCGCCTGATGGTAGTGCAACGGGTCGATGTTTTCTGCGCCGTCCCACAGTTCGGCTTCGGACGGCACACCCAAAAGCAGGGCTTTGAAGGCGTTGTCCAAGAGATCGTCTGAAATGACTTTTTCGACGGCGGCAAGCAGTTTTTCATGTTTCGGCAACTCGACGCCGTCTGAAATCGCGGCGAGGTTGGCAGCGACGGCGCGGCGGTAGAGCGTTTGGGCGGCTTCCCAGCGCGTGAAGGCATCGCTGTCGTGGGCAAGCAGGAGCAGCAGGTCGTCGTCGCTGTACGGATAATTCAGGTGCACCGGCGCGCTGAACCCGCGCAACAGCGAGGGAACGACGGCTTCGGTTACGCCTTCGAGCGGGAAGGTCTGTTCGGCTTCGGTCAGCAGCAACACGGCTTCGGTCGTGCGTTTGCCCTGATAATCGAATGCCACCGCTTCGCCGTTGCGGTTCAGCAGCCCGATTTTGACGGGAATCATCATCGGCTGCTTGTCCGCCATATCGGGCGTAGGCGGCACGGTTTGTTTAATGGTTAACTCAAAAATATTGTTTTTCAGACGACCTTCCGCTTCCAAAACGGGCGTGCCCGCCTGACTGTACCACAAGGCGAACTGGTCGAGATTGATGCCGTTCTCGTCCGCCATCGCCGCGCGGAAATCGTCGCAGGTAACGGCTTGCCCGTCGTGGCGTTGGAAATAGAGCTTCATGCCTTTCTGGAAGCCCTCTTCGCCGAGCAGGGTGTGATACATACGCACCACTTCCGCGCCTTTTTCATAAACGGTCATGGTGTAGAAATTGTTCATCTCCTCATAGCTGGCGGGGCGCACCGGATGCGCGGTCGGGCCTGCGTCTTCGGGAAACTGGTGCTGGCGCAACAGGCGGATGTTTTCGATGCGGCGCACGGCGCGGCTGGCGCGGTCGCCGGAAAATTCTTGGTCTCGGAACACGGTCAGCCCTTCTTTCAGCGAAAGCTGGAACCAGTCGCGGCAGGTCACGCGGTTGCCCGTCCAGTTGTGGAAATATTCGTGTCCGACCACGGATTCGATGCCTTCGAAATCGGTATCGGTGGCGGTGCGGCTGTCGGCAAGGACGAACTTGGTGTTAAAAATGTTCAACCCCTTGTTTTCCATCGCGCCCATATTGAAATCGCCCACGGCGACGACCATGAAAATATCCAAGTCGTATTCCAAACCGAAGCGCGTTTCGTCCCATTTCATCGCGTTTTTCAACGATTCCACGGCAAAGCCGACCTTGGGTTTGTCCGCTTCGGTGGTGTAAAACTCGATTTTGACGTTTCTGCCGCTCATGGTGGTGAAATAGTCTTCCGTTACCGCCAAATCGCCCGCGACCAAAGCAAACAGATAGCTCGGTTTGGCAAACGGGTCTTCCCATTTCACCCAATGGCGGCCGTCTGAAAACTCGCCGCCGTCGATTTTGTTGCCGTTGGAAAGCAAAACGGGATAGCGTTTTTTGTCGGCGACGATGGTGGTGGTGAACTTGGACATCACATCCGGACGGTCGATGTAAAATGTGATTTTGCGGAAGCCCTCCGGCTCGCACTGGGTAAACAAATTGCCGCCGGAAGCATACAGCCCCATCAGCGATTTGTTTTCCGCCGGCAGGATTTCGGTTTCCACTTCGACGGTGAAGCGTTCGGACGGCACGCCCGCAATCGTCAGCGTCTCTCCTTCCAACACATAATCCGCCGCCGCCCCGTTGATTTTGACGGACAAGAGTTTCGCCGAACCGTCCAACACCAGCGGCTCCCCCACCCTCTGCGGCTCGACCGTCAAACGCGACTTCACGACGGTTTGCGGTTCGGCAATATCAAAATGCAGGTCGGTTTCGAGAATGCGGTAGGCAGGCGTTTGGTAATCTTTCAGATAATGGACGGTTTTGCTCATGGTTTTGCTTTCGGATATTCGGATAAGAAGTATAGTGGATTAAATTTAAATCAGGACAAGGCGACGAAGCCGCAGACAGTACAGATAGTACGGCAAGGCGAGGCAACGCCGTACTGGTTTAAAGTTAATCCACTATAAATCAAAGAATTGAAAAGACGGGCAGTGGATCAGCTTGTATCGGACGGCATGAATTGCCTTGTCCGCTTGCTGTCATCCACTATTGGGTCGTCTGAAAATGCAATATTAACAAAATAACAAAGCTCGCACCCATCATCCCACAAAAATACCTTTTATCCAATATTTCATGCCACAAAGTCAGGTGCCGCCCCGTCTTTCATTTACGCTGTTAGAATGCCCCCTTCGACCCCGCTCGGGTATAATCCGTTGCCATATCGGCAATCGCGGAATGACCAAAATTGCTTTAAGATTTCGGGCGGCCAACCGCCCAGTCTGCCAATGAACGGCTGAACCTTTACCGGCATTCCCGTTCCAATCCGTCAGGTTTTGATTATCTTTGAGGTGTGATAAATATGTCTTCCAAACCTTTGCTCCTTTTGTGTTCCACATTGACTGCATTGCTATGCGCCTGCAGCGCCGGCAACGAAGCGGCAGAAGCAAGCGCATCCGGAGCTTCAAATGCGTCGGCAGCCGCAGCCTCCCAAGCCCCGGCACAAACCGCCGCTTCAGAAGCAGCATCAGCCTCCGCGCCTTCCGCCACAAAAAATCTGACCGGCTTGGAACAGGCAAAATGGCAAACCTACCGCTGCAAAGACAACGGCAGCGTAACAGTCCGCTATTTCAAAACAGAGGACGGCGCCGCCGCGCAAGTGCGCTTTAAAGGCGCTGAATTTGTCGCGCCTTTCAGCCCCGAAATGAGCAACGAAGATTTGAACGCCTTTAGCGACGGTCAATACACTTGGACAATCGGCAACTTTACAGAAACCGATTTCTA
Source organism: Neisseria sp. Marseille-Q2251 (assembly GCF_940793045.1). Classification (NCBI taxonomy): domain Bacteria; kingdom Pseudomonadati; phylum Pseudomonadota; class Betaproteobacteria; order Neisseriales; family Neisseriaceae; genus Neisseria; species Neisseria sp. Marseille-Q2251. Next base: position 40,151 of record NZ_CALNWV010000001.1, on the reverse strand, counting down.
CAAGGAAGATGGCGGTTTTCTGGTTCATCATGAAGCCTCGGAAGAAACGCCTGACAACATGACGGACAACCTGCTGCTGCAAGAATGCGCCCCGTCCCAATAGCATTGCTGCTTTGGCGAAAACCTACAACTATAGTGGATTAACAAAAATCAGGACAAAGTGACGAAGCCGCAGACAGTACAAATAGTACGGAACCGATTCACTTGGTGCTTCAGCACCTTAGAGAATCGTTCTCTTTGAGCTAAGGCGAGGCAACGCCGTACTGGTTTAAATTTAATCCACTATATCTCCTCGCAATACACGCCATACACACTAAAAGGTCGTCTGAAAACCTCAAATCGAGATTTGAACTGGCCCCCAAATCTTGGACACTCATAAAAGCCTATTCAGGCGCTCTGTGTAAGCTGGGTTCTGTATGCGACAGGACTCAGCTTTTTCAATTTCAAACTGCAACGTTCCCGGTTGTAGTAATCCATATAGTCATCTATCTGTTTCATTAATTCGTCCACCGTCAATTCTCCTGCGTTATAGAAACACTCCGTCTTCAACACCGCAAAGAAGCTTTCCATCGGCGCATTGTCCCAGCAGTTCGCCTTACGCGACATGCTTTGAACCATGGAATGCTCCGCAAGCAATTCCCTATACCCCGCCGTACGGTACAGCACACCTTGGTCGGAATGCAGCATCGTTCCCTTATCAGTCAGACGGGGGGCGGCTTTTTCGAGCATTTCCTTCACCATTTCGCTGTTAGCATTGCGGCTCATGGCGTAGGCGACGATTTCTCGGTTGAACAAGTCCAAGATTGGCGAGAGGTACAGTTTGCCGTCCTTTCCTTTGAGTTCGGTCACGTCGGTCAGCCATTTTTCGTTGGGCTTTTGGGCTTTGAACCGGCGTTTGAGGAGGTGTTCCGATATTTCGCCCATGGCGGGATGGCGGTAGGCTTTTTTCGCCCGTATTTTGGCTTTCAGCCCCATCTGTTTCATCAACCGCGCCGCTTTTTTGCGGTTCCAATCCAATGCTGCGGCAATGCGCCTTTGCCCGTAGCGTCCTTTATGCCGCCGGTAGGTTTCGATAAGGAGGGCTTTGTCGGCTGCGTCGGGGTCGGGTCGGTCTTGGTGGTGGTAGTAAAAGCTGCTTTTGGGCAGGTGTGCGATGTGCAGCAGGTATTTGAGCGGATGTTGCGCCCTCAGTGTTTGGACGGTTTGGCTTTGTCCTTTTCGGTCCGCTTTTGGCTGAGGGCTTTTAACTCCTTTAGGTAGGCGACCTCTGCGCGCATATAGCACAACTCTTCGATAAGCTCTGCCTGTGTTTTTTCGTGGTCGGGTTTGTCGGCGATGAAGGGGTTTTTGCGGTGGTCGGTCATGGTTTTGGATTGGGGATGTTCGAGTGCGCCGATGCCGCCTTCTTGATAGGCGCGTATCCATCGTCGCAGGTGGGTTCGGGAAATGCCGTAATGATCTGCGGTACGCTGTTGGCTGCGTATGTGCAGGTAGTGGAGTACGGCTTGGTATTTGAAGTGTAATGTATATTTGGTCATAAAAAAACCGCACCTTGTGAGTTGGAGGGGGGATGCCCAACTTTTGGGGTGCAGTTCAGTTTTCAGACGACCTTTTCTTTTGCCTATTTAGAACGTGTGTTTCAACGTAGCGGTCAGGCTGCGCGGCGTGCCGTAAACGTGGATGTCGGGCATGGGGCGGTAGCGTTTGTTGAACACGTTTTCAAAGTCCAAACCTATGCGGGTGGATTTGCCGATTTTGTAATGCGCGGTCAAGTCCAGCGTGGCGTATGGGCGTTGGGTTAAGGCTTCTTTACCGGCAACGGTGAAAGGCTGGTATTCATCATAGGCGTTTGTGCCGCTTTGCCAGTTGACGTTTGCACCCAAGTTTAGGCGGTCGGTAACGTCATACGCAGTAAAGAGTTTGAAAAGGTGGGCAGGATAAGAAGGGTTGACCAAATTGCCCGCATCGTTTTTGAGTTTGGAGTACGCATAAGAAGCATTGATCAGCCATTTGTCGCTCAGGCGTCCGCCGACGGACAATTCCACGCCTTTGGTTGTCGTGCGGTCAACAGATTCATAGTAAACTTGTTGATTTTTACGATCATAAATTTCTTTAGCCAAATGGTCGCGTTTATTGATAAACGCCGCCGCAGAAGCGTTCAAACGGCCTTCAAACCATGAGGCTTTTAAGCCGAGTTCATATGTTTTGCCGCGTTGCGGTTCGAGCGGTTTGCCGTTTCGATCCAAATTGCGCACTTGCGGGCGGAATATGGTGGTATAGGAGGTGTAGGCTGTCAGATTGTCGTTTAAATCATAACTTGCGCCCAAATAGGGGATAAATACCTTGTTTTTATGCCTGCTGTCGGCAAAATTGTTGCGATCGGAACTGTAGCGGTATTGCCAATCGACAAACCGTCCGCCGCCTATCAATGCCAGCCTGTCGGTCAGTTTGAAACGGGTCGAACCGTAAACAGAGAGGTTTTTCATATGGGCAAAGCCGTCGCGAAGATAGGGTATGGCCGGTTTTGTGAAATTTCCGTCAAAACGGCGCAAATCAGGGACAACCCCATCTTTATTTCTCTTGTAATATGAAGGAGTTTCCTTATTGTACTGATAGCTGATGCCGGCATTGAATTCATGTTTGCGCCCCCAAAGCGGGTAATCGCCGTCCAAATTCAGAGAAAAATCTTGGTCGGTGTACTTGGCTTGGTCGCGCTCGGCAACGAATTGAGCGGAATAGTCCGGATTAATGACAAAAGGACCGGCCATGCCGGCAACCGCATCACTTTTTCCATAAGTATGGCTGTAGTTGCCGTTCAGAGTCCAACCGTTTTCAAACTCATGATTGACAGAAGTAAAGATTTCCGCACTGTTTTCTTTACCGTAAGCCCATTTTGCCGAGGAATTGCTGCGCGGTGAGGCTGCAAACGGTTTGAAAGGTTGATTGTTTTCAGGGTCTCCCGCTACGGTCAGATAGCTGAAAGGAGAGCTGCCGGTATTGCGGAAACGGTGTATTTCCGTACCGAGGCGCCAGTGGGTTTGCGGCGTAAGGTCGTAAGACAGAATGCCGTAGAAAGTGTGATTGTGGCGCGAAGTGTTCGGCAAGTAATCGCCGCCGTGGTCACTAACCAAAATGGCGCGGCCGCGCAAGGTATTATCGGCATTCAGAGGATGATTGGCATCAAGGACGAAACGGTAGTGTTTCCAAGAACCGACACCGGCTTCCACGCTGACGGCAGGTTTGGCAGTCGGTTTTTTGCGTTCCAAAGCAACCGTACCGCCCGGTTCGCCCATACCGCCGTTGGACAAACCGCTTGCGCCGCGCACGACGACGACTTGTTCGTACAATGCGCTGTCCAGATTGTTGGTGCCACGGCGGATGGCTTTACCGTCGTAAAGGAATTTGGGCGCGCCGTCCACGGAAATGCTGTCAATCGCCTGACTGCGCGAAATAAACTCGCTGTGACCGGACACGTTGTTGCCCATTTTGCTGTGGAACACGCCCGGTGTTTGTTTCAACACGTCCTGCAAGGTATCCAAACCTTGGTCGTCCATTTGTTTTTCGGTAACGACGGACAAAGACTGCGGCGTTTCGCGCTGGGTCAGGCGTATGCCCGTAGCAGCGGAAGAAGCGGGAATGGTGTAGTTGGAGGTCGTCTGCTTGCCGATGCCCTTTACTTGGACGGTAGGCAAATCAACCTGCTCAACCCCATCCCCTGCCCCGAAGGAATAGGCGGATAAAAGTGCCGCAGCAACGGCAACCGGCAAACGCGCCGGACGAAATTTAGATAATGGCATGGTGTCTCCTAATTATTTAGCCGTCCGAACGGCAGCGGAGTTCCAAACCTCCTTGCACCATTCGGCAGCAAACGGCTTTTTATGCATTAAATAAGAATTTTTATCAAATTTCTGTAATAGGATGAAATAAACGGTCGGAGTATAGGGAACTGACGGGCATGAATCAAATAATTTACATAGTCCCCGATACATCATTTTCATCTGCATGACCATCTTTCATTCTTTATCAAACAAATCCGACAGCCGCAAAAAAGGTCGTCTGAAAAGTTTCAGACGACCTTTGGATTAGCTATTTGAAAGACAAATCTGTTGAATCAATTTTCCAAATTCAATTTAACTGCCTGCGGTCGGTTATTCGGTTCGTAAATTTCAAAATCGACAACCTTCTGCTGCTCATCCCAACGCAATTGACGGGAAGGGCTGGAATGTTTTGCCAAAACGCTTTCTAAAGCAGCGCGGCGTTTACCGGCGGGCAGACGGTATAGCTCTAAAGCGGCTTGGAATGCGCGTTGCCGCATGGCGGTATCTTGCAGGCGATGGACGTAATCAAAATCAGGAACCATAATTGCCGCCTGCAAGCAACCTATACTGTTGTCGATACATGCCCATTTATGTTCAAAATTATCCAGTCTCGATTTCTGCACCGATGGCATTTTCCTATCAGCATCTAGGGCAACTTTGGTTTCCGGCTTGCAGAAGTGAGCAAAATGCGGGGCATAAAGCGCTTGCGTGTGTGCCGAATCAAGATTAGGTCGGATTAGAGGGATCGTCGATCTGATATCTTCCGTCCTCATGCCTGAATCGATCAACGCTCGCAACTGATCTTGCATGAGATCAAATGGTCCATTTTCTCTTTTGCGTGTGAAATTTCCCATCATTTGAAATTCACTGCTTATTGCAGAACAGGTACTTTGTTCGTTCGCCGTCAATGTTTCAAACATTCCATCGCATTCGCTCGGCAGGCGGTTTGCCCATTCGGGCTTTTCGTACAGCATTTGCGCGGCAAGATCAGTATTCCTGCGGATGGCTTCGGTACCCGTCTCAACGTAAATCATACCCGGTGCATTATGCAACAGGTCACGACCGATTTTGATATTGCGACAAACGCGCTGCCATGCTTCACGTTCCTTTCCTGCCGCCCAATCAACGGCTGCGGCTTTACTGCCATATGCCGCCACCCATGAAAATTTTGAAAACGGGATAGCAAGCGAATCATCGTCACTCGACCATTCTTTGGGAATAAAGATATCGTAGTTGGCAAGTTCATCCATATTCGCCAATAGCTCGGCATTTTTTTCCACTTCGGCTTTGAATTTCGGCAAGTCGGCGCGTATGGCATTCAGACACTCCGCCATCCTTTCGCTACATCCTAATGATTCGTTATAGAGAGCCAAATCAGCAATCCGCCTACCCTGCAATTCCTGATTTTGCTTAAGGGTATCTTGGTGATATCTGATGTCGCTCCCGAAACGTTTCATCAAATCGGCACGCTCGGCATCATCTTTTGTGCGGAACTCCAGCAACCACAAGGCATCTATGCCATTTTTCAAAGATGATGACGGTCTAGACTGAATAGCAAGCAATGCCAAATCCGCTTGCGCGGCTTGGATTTCACGCTGTTTCAAATAATAGGGAACAATATAGAGGACGACCGCTACGACGAGCAGCAGGATGACCAGCGTCCAAAGCAAGTATTTCCATAAACGTTTCATGATGCTCTTCCCATATCAATTTTCCAAATTCAATTTAACTGCCTGCGGTCGGTTATTCGGTTCGTAAATTTCAAAATCGACAACCTTCTGCTGCGCATCCCAACGCAATTTACGGGAAGGGCTGGAATGTTGTGCCAAAACGCTTTCTAAAACAGCGCGGCGTTTACCGGTGGGCAGACGGTATAGCTCTAAAGCGGCTTGGAATGCGCGTTGCTGCATGGCGGTATCTTGCAGGTGAAGGACGTAGGTGTCGTAGTTAGGAAGAGCAATACTGTCAAGGATACAGCCGACACTATTACCCATACACGCCCATTTTTTAGCGAATGTCTGGTTTATCTCTTGCGAAGGCATCCATTGCACCTTAGTGTCATTTTTCAAAATAGCCATTTTTTCCGGTTTGCAGTAGGCAGCGAGGTAAGGCGAGTTGTGGGCTAATGTATGTTCTGCATCCACATTAGGACGCAATAAAAAAGAAAGCATTATGTCGGCATCCCACATTTCACCATTACCCAATGCCATCGACTCCTGTAACTCACCGAATGCCAGCATCCCCTGTAAAAAAAATAAACCTTGATTTGTAGACTCCAATTTCCGTAGTAAATTGCCGTTTAACCGAAACTCTTCTTGAACTGCCAAGCAAATATTTTGTTCCTCTACTGTCAGAACATCAAACATCCCGTCACATTCGGCAGGCAGACGGTTTGCCCACTCGGGTTTTTCGTACAGCATTTGCGCGGCAAGGTCGGTATTCCTTCGGATGACGGCATTCCCTATCATGGCGTAAATCAACTCCGGGTCATTATTCAGCATACCGCGACCCGTCTTGATGTTTCGGCAAACGTGCTTCCATGCCTCAGCTTCCCGACCTTCCACCCAATCAAGTGCGGCAGGTTTTCTACCGTATGTCACGAATTGCAGATTTGGAAGCGGTTTATTAGCAATATCATAATCATCATTAGGCCAGTCTCTTGAAACAAAAATATCGTAGTCAGCAAGCCTGTCTACATTGGCTAACAGTTCGGCGTATTTTTCCACCACGGCTTTCGCTTTCGGCAAGTCGGCACGCACTTCAGCCAAGCACTCTGCCGCCGTTGTGCCGCATGCCAATGATTCGTCACCGTACTCAGGGACAATAAGCCGCCTGCCTTGCAATTCTTGATTCTGTTTGAGGATATCTTGGTTTTTATTACCTTGAATGTCGCTCCCGAAACGCTTCATCAAGTCGGCGCGGTCGGCATCATTTTTCGTGCGGAATTCCAGCAGCCACAAGGCATCTATGCCGTTTTTCAAAGATGGCGACGGGGTGGACTGAATGGAAAGCAGCGCCAAATCCGCTTGCGCGGCTTGGATTTCGCGCTGTTTCAAATAATAGGGAACGATGTAGAAGACGACCGCTACGACAAGCAGCAGGATGACCAGCGTCCAAAGCAAGTATTTCCAGAAACATTTCATGATGTTTTTATAGAGTCAGGCAAAATAAGGCGATTATACTGTGTATCGGCTTTATTTTTTGCATTTGCCATATAAAAAGGGTCGGATATCAATACCCGACCCTTTTATCTTTTCAGACGACCTTTTAACTCCCCAACCTTACATCAATATGTTGTCTGAAACCTACTCTATCCCCGCCCATTTGTGCGTCTGCACGCTCAACTGCCAATGTACGGGCGCGTCAGGGCGGCTGTTTAAGATACCGATTTGGCGGATGGTGTCGTAGATGTTCATCGCGCCGTCTTGTTCGCAGGGCGAAAGGTAGTAATGGCGTGCGCAGATTTTGCGTTCCATGTTTTCGCAGAACGCAACGACATCACCGTCCGCCACAATGCGCACTTCGTCGGCTTCGGCGATGCAGTTCGTTTCGTATTTGTCGGCGTAGCAGGCTTTGGGGCTGGTAGCGACGTAGTCGATTTGCGGCGGCGCAGGCTTGAGTCCGTTGGTTTCGATACAGAGGAAATAGCCTTCCACCTTGAGCGCGTCCAGCAGCGTATCGAGATGCGGCTGTATGGTCGGCTCGCCGCCGGTGATGATGATATTGCGGGCAGTATAGGTTTTCAGACGACCTAAGATGTCGGACAGGCTCATCATACCGAATTTTAAATAATCGGTATCACACCAGCCGCACGCCAGATTGCATTTACCCAAACGGACGAAAACGGCAGACATACCCGTATTCCAGCCCTCGCCTTGCAGGCTCTCGAAAATTTCAACGATGCGGTATTGCGGATTTTCGGGGGCGACGCTGATTTTTTTCATACCGCCAACACCGCTGCCGCCGCCAGCATCGCGGGCAAACCTTGTTTGACGAGTATGCCTTTGTTGCCGGAAGAGAACGCGCCCCATGCGGCGGCAATCAAGACGAAGCCGAGAAACAGAATCGTCGCGCCGTAAACGGCATTGTCCGGCGCGGCAAACCGAGACCACACCAGCCCGATGCCGAGAAAGCCGTTATACAGCCCTTGGTTGCTGAACAGGGTCTGCACGCGCTTTTGTTCCATAAATTCATAAGGCAGTTTGAACATTTCCGCCACCTTTTCGCTGGGAATCTGCGTCATTTCAAGCCAGGCGATGTAGAAATGTTCGGCGGCGACGAGGAGGACTAAGAGGGTGGAGAGGAGTTTCATGGGTATTCCTTTAAAGAATCTAGGTTATTGAAATTTTTTTGAAAACCAAAGTGCGGTTTATTTAGCAGACCGCTTCAATACAAACAAAATAAGCAAAAACGGCAGCAAAACAACGGCACCCATCATAAAGAATTCCGGATATATCCGCTTGCTGTCTGCAAACTCTTTTGACAAGGCGGCTTCATCCGTTCCGCTTCCAATCGTCAATTCATTACCGCCATAATGAAGCGTTCCGCCGGCAACGGCATAATATCTGTCATTCAAAACCAATATCTTGAGATTCTCCGCATACAGCGTTTCACCATGATATTCCGCACAGACTCTACTCATACCCAGGCGGCAGTCTGCGTTAATAACCTCTTTGCCGCCGACAATGCGCACACTCGGGTCATAAGCCTTGCCTGTAATTTTGACTTCGGCAGCGTTTAACCGTATTTCCCGACTGCGGATATTACCGACGGTCAGGTCGAATCCGATAAATATCGAGGACACTGTTGCCAATATGCAAAGCGAGCAGAAAACCGCCAACACACCGTCAAACCATTTTCCAAACGGCAAGCCGCTTATCCGCACTCCCCTACTCCCCTTCATACTCCGCACACGATGTCGGCGTTTCCCACAATTTCACGCTGCACACTTTCAGCCCAGCGTTTTTCAAACGGTCATACATTTCGACCGCCATATTTTCGGCAGTGGTGCGGCAAGGCAGGCACAGGGTTTTCATGTTCCAGCCTTCCAAGAGCGCGGCGATTTGGCATTCGCGCTCGTTCCCGCCGTTGTAGATAAACGCGTGGTCGAAAGGGTCGGTAATGTGTTTTTTCACAATGGCTTTGAGGTCGGTGAAATCCATCACCATGCCGTCTTTCGGCCCGCCCCTGACGGGGTCGTCTGAAACGGTGATTTCGAGTTTGTAGGTATGCCCGTGCAGGTTTTGGCATTTGCCGTCATGCCCGTCGAGCATGTGTGAAGAGTCAAAGGTGAATATCTTGGTAATTTTCATGGTGGGTACTTTAAATCGGTAAATAGCCCTGAAAGCCCATTTCGGCAGGCTTGCCGTGCGGATTCGGGGTCAGGCGGATGGTGTGATTGCCGATGCGGTCGAGCCGGAGCAGGTTGTCCACGTCTTTTAAGTTATCTTTATGCCGCTGGACATGGTCGGTCAACAGGGTTTGCAGGGCTTTTTGTTTGGCTTCGGCAGGCGTGGCGGCAACGAACAGTCCGAAAGCGTGCTCCTCGGCAAGCTGCCCCGCGCGATAACCGCCGACATTGACGAAATACAGGTGCGGAGCGTTTTCAGACGACCTCTTTGATTCGGCGGTATCGGGTACGTCGACATCGTAACCGTCCGCCCATTCGACAATCTGCCAGCCGTCGATGTGGATTTTGTCCGTGTCGCCGAACCATGCGGCTTTGAGCGCGGGGATGGCTTCGCGGTAATCGTCGCACACGGCAAATTGGATGTCGTGCACTTCGATATTGGAACGGCCTGCGTTACCGCCGAGATAGAACATATAAAGTTTGGGCATCTTCGTCCTGATGAATTTTTGAAATTTGGGAACCTGCCGTCCTCCGCCTGCTTACCCGCCCAATTTCCGGCTCAAACTTTCCGTATATTCCTCGCGTTCGGCGCGGCTGGTTTCGGGGAGGTGGGTGTTGAGGGACGACCATTTCCACCTGCTGCGCGCTTTGTTGAGTTCGGACGGAAGTTTGTCCGGCGTCCAGGGCGCTTTGCGGCTGTGCAACTCGACTTGCGATTGCGCCGCGTGGCCGCGCGTTTGCAGGATGTGGAGCAAATCGAGGGCGCGGGCGGCGAGCAGGGTCAGGGTTTCGGGATCGGTGTGCAGGGTTTGGCGGCCGGTGAGCTTGTCGGAAATAGTACGGGTATTGGGCAGGATGCCGCCCAAAAAGCCGCCGATTGCCGTCCCCAATCCGAGCGAACCGCCGAGCGTGGCGATGTCCAGCCCCAAGCCGATGAGCGCACCGGTTGCCGCGCCCGTGCCGGTACGGATGCCGTATTCTTTGAGTAACTCGCTGTCGAACGGATCTTGATGAAAGGCTTTGGGCACCCAGTCGCCGCTGTCGATTTCGCTGTGGTAGAAGCGGTAGAGGCCAAACAGCCGCTGCTGCATCTGCCGTTCGAGCTGGCGTATTTCTGCCTGCATGGTTTGCAGAACGGGCGCGGGGTCGTCGTTTTCGTCAATTTCCTGCGTGAAGGCGGCAACGTCGAGCAGGAAACCTGCGATTTCGTGTCGCGCTTCTTTATCCAAACGCGTCCATTCTCGGCGGCGGGAGGCGGTCAGGCGGTCGATGATGTCGTGTTGCGGCAGCATGGTGGCGAGCTTGTTCCAAAGGTTCAATTCGCCTTCAAAATCGAATGCGACGGTGTCGAACCCTGCGAAAACGTGCAGGTTGCGGCGCGCCAGCATGGTCGTCCACGCTTCGGGAAGCTGTCCGCCGGTAAAGTTGAACACGGGCATGACCGGTTTGGCGCACCATGAAAGAATGGTCAATTCATCCCGATATTTGTCGAGGACGGGTTCGCGCGCGTCGATGACGTACAACGCCATATCGCTTTGCAAAAGCTGCCGCAGCACTTTGGCTTCTTGGTTGAAATCGTGATGCGCTCCATCGCTGTCGAGAAACTGTTGCAGCCGCTCGATGCCGTCGGCGCGTGCGTCCGTATGGGTTTCAAGCCAGTCCAAAACACCGCCCGCGTCTTCGAGTCCGGGCGTGTCGTACAGATACAGCAGCGTATCGACGCCGTCGGTAATCGCGGCTTCTTCGACATGGCGCGTAGTGGACGGGGCGTTTTTGACTTCGCCAAAGCCGCTGTCGCGCAACAGGGTACGCAGGAGCGAGGTTTTGCCGGTATTGGTATGCCCGACGACGGCGAGGGAAAGGGGGTGTTTATTCATGATGTTTTTGAAGAATGGATTTTCAGACGACCTTTTTCAGGATGGCGGCTTTATGGGGCGTTTCAAGTGCGGTCATTGCTTTTCAGACGACCTTCCTGCGCCGCCTTGTCAGGTTCCAGCCATGCCACGTCGCACTCTGCCAGCGCATTGCGCCAGTGGTTCAATGTTTCGGACAGGTCGTCTGAAAGCGTCCGCTCCGTCAAAAGCTGTACCACCGCCCCACCCTGCGCCGCTTCGGAGAGTCGGACAATCTGCCGCAACACGCCGCGGTCGGGGACGGTTTCCGCGCGCACGCCGATGAGGAGCTGGGCAGGTTTCTGTTTCAACTCGTTTTCCAAAGCGGCAACCTCTTCCCGATTCGCTGCCACGCCTTTATCCAGCCATTCCTGCGCCAGCCTGCCCGTAAACCATGTGCCTTCGTGCCATTCGGTTTCCAGCATGACTGCCCATTTGGGCGCGTCGTTTAAAGTGATTTTCGGAGAAACGGCGGACACGGTTTCCTGACGCGTATCCGCATCGACGATTTTATTCTGCCAGCGGCGGATGACCGCCTGATAATAAGGCTTCTCCAAATCCAGCTTGCTTTGGCTTGTTTTTAAAAAGATTTTGCATACCGCCCAAGCCAGCAGGCGTGGTAGGATGCCGTAGCAGGCTATGCTGCCGACCAACAAGCCAGACCACGCGCGCGCATCGGCGATGTTGCCGTTCAGACGACCTTCAACCACCGCCCTCGCATCGGGGGCGGGGAAACCGAGTTTCGACGGCAGCCACGCCAGCATCTCCACCGCGCGCACCGAAGCGGCATTGCTCAACAGCGTGCTTTCCCAGTTGAACGTATATTGGCGCACCAAAAGCAGCAGCAATACCGACACCAGCATCCCGCTCAGGGTGCAAAGCCATAGACTGTGCGAAGTCGCGCCGGCAATCCAACGCGCCGAAGGCTGCCGCCATTCGTCCGCATACAGCCGGAACACCGCCTGATTGACGGGGTCTTTACCCCGAAACCACGTCGCGGGACTGCTGAAAAACCGCCCCACTTTCACGCGCAGGAACAGCGATGCCAGCCATACCGCCAACATCAGCGTATTCATGCCCAAGATGCCCGCCAAAATCAGGAAGAAATTCAACCCTTGGCTGTCCATCAGAAGGTAAGTACCTGAAAAGCCCGTGCTGAACATCGCCGCAGCCGCCACGATCCACAACCAAAACGACCCGGTACGCACTTGCTCCAAGGTATGCCGAAGCTGACTGTCTCTGTCTATCATCTCCGCACGGCGGATGATTTTTCCTTCCGCGCCGCCTTCGACATGACGCAACGCCTCCGTCGCCTGCACGGGATCGCCGGCAAAAATATAGCCGCCCTCTTCCAAAATACGGACAAGTTCGGCGAGTTTTCGGGATGGGTTCAACATAAAAAGGTCGTCTGAAAGGGATGGTGAAAACGCAAAGATTTTATCACAGCCCTTTTCAGACGACCTTTGTATTTTAAATATGCGGCTCAGGCAAACCGTTTATTTCAAGCGGCGGCGGGAAGGTTGCCGCTATTCCCCGTCTTGAAAAATCACGTCGTTTTCAAACCGCGCCATATTGTGCAGCCCGTCGGTCAGGGCGATGCCTTTCAGTTCGTGGTGGCGAACCAAGTCCAACACGGCTTCCTTGCCGGAAACGGGATGGCAGCGGGCAGGTCCCATGTGTTGGAAACGGTCGGTGTAAAAGAGGTATAAATAACCGTCCCGCGCGTAAAGCCCGCCGTCTTTGCGGTTTATCCCGACAAAAAGTGGCTGCTCCGGCAATTGGTTCCAAACAATATATTTCACGGATTTCGCCAAATCCGCCGAATATTTTTCCACCAACCCGATCAGCAACACATTTTCCTGCGGCGTGTTACCGGCAAAAAAGTTCAGCAATTCCTCATCTTCGACATTCGTAAACTGCTTGAACAATTCCTCCGCCCGCGCGGGTGTAACCTTATAGGGATTGGAAAAACTGACAATGGCTATCGGATGAAATTGCAGCGGCAGCTTGGCATCGGTACCGATGGACAACGCTTCCATTTTTTCTCGGGAAGCCGCCATGCCATCCGCGCCGTTGACACGCATCAGCCACGAAAGCGCGCATTCGAAATGTTCGCCGTCCTGTCCTCGGTATTCCATCAGTTGAATGCCCAGCGAGTGAGCGACACGCAGAACATTACTCAAATTATTGAACTGGTCTGCCTTATCCAACGCGCCGACCAAAGCGATGCCGTCTAAAGCGCCGTCCTGCCCGTCTGAAAAAGCCCGCGCCACTTCATAGTTTTCAAACACATATAAAACCGTCCGTCCGTCTTTCAGACGACCTATATAAGGGATGCCCGTCCCTTCCGACACATCCGCCTGCATGGCAGACAGCGGCACATACACTTTATCTTTCGCATAAATCGCCCGCGCCGAACCCTCGCTTTTTTCCTGCGCGGAAAGTTTGCGCGGCTCTTCTGCCGTTTCGCCGGACGGCTTGTTCCCAAAAATTTTCGACAAAATACTCATTCGGTTTTCCTTAATGTATTGGTATGCGCCCGCCTGACTGCGTTTCTGCGCAATAGAACGGCGCGCAAGATTTTATCACAGCCTTTTTCAGACGACTTGCATTATCCCTAAGATACCGTCCATAATAGCTTTATGCATTAAGCAAGGAAAAACAATGATTATCCGAACCACAACGTTATCCCTACTCACCCTGCTCACCCTCTTCCCTACCGTTGCCGCCGCGAACGACGAACCGCCCGCCGACGGTGACACTTGGGTGGACCACCGCCACAAAGTCGTTTCCAAACGCTTGGACAAATGGTCCAACCGCATCGACGACTGGTTTGGCGAACCCGATCCCGACCACCCTGCCGACGCCAACCTGCGTGTCATGCTCGATACCGAATGGAACCCTGACGACAAGTTTACCGTGACGCCCCGCGTACGGGGTCGTCTGAAACTGCCGACTTTGGAGAAAAAAGTCCATGTAATTTTCGGTGACGACTCTTTGGACGACGAGTTGAAACACGAGGCCAATGCCTACCGCAACCGTACCAATACCAACGGCAGGATATTCGACGCATCCCAAAGCCGCGACAACAACGCCTCCCTTGCCGTCCGCTGGACCGAAGCATTCGCGAAACAGCGCACCAATACCGACTTCGATATCGGTATCCGCTCCGGCAGCGACCTCTTCGCCCGCGCCAAAAGCTCGAGCAATTGGCAACTGACCGACCACATCGACACCAGCTTGGAACAAATCTACCGTTACGGCATCAAGAGCAAACACCATGTCCGTACCAACTGGGAAACGCGTTACATCCCCGACGAAAAAAGCTTTATCGCCAATCAGGCGCACCTGCAATACGAACACGATAAAACCGAAGACTGGACATGGGGCAACAGCCTCTTCCGCCAACACAATCTTGGCAAACACCGCCACGTCAACTACGGCGTGTACACCGGTGGCGATATTGAAAAACGCAAAGCCGCCCTCAATACCTACGGTCCGTTTACCACCTACCGCCAGCCGATTTGGCGCAACTGGCTGTTTACCCAAACCGAGGTCAACTACTACAACAACCGCAAGGAAAACCAAAAACACCGCGTCGGCGCGCTGTTAAGGATTGAAGCCTTGTTCTGATGCAAAAAGGTCGTCTGAAAGCCTGTTAACGGATCCAACCCCGTCAATACAGCTTTCAGACGACCTTTTTTCTCAAAATTTTTTCAAACTCTCTCAATCGGATGATTCTTCCGAACCTTCTTCCCTGCCGTTGAAATACTCCACGGCTCCGCCATCGAAAAAGCCCTGCAAAATCGCCTGAGCCGCCACTTGGTCGAGTACCGCCTTCTGTTTGCGCCCGAACACCTGCGCTTCGGCAAGCAGGCTTTCGGCGTATAGCGAAGACATGCGTTCGTCCACCCAATATATGGGCAGATTGAAACGTCCGTGCAGGCGGCGGCCGAATTTGCGGCTGAGGCGGGTCAACTCGTGTTCCGTACCGTCGGCGTGGGTCGGCAGCCCGACGACCAGATGCTTGGGCTGCCATTCCCGTATCAGCTTGGCGATGGCGTTGAATTTCTCGTCGTTGCTGTTGCCGGTAACCGTCGCCAAAGGATGCGACAAGCCAAGCTCCGCATCGCCCTGCGCCACGCCGATACGCGCCTCGCCGAAATCAAACGCCAAAACCGTCCCTGCCGGCGCTTTATGCATGACCGGCTCCACAGACAAGCGCATCGGGTTGGATACCCAGCTTGGCGAATGCAGCGGCGTAGCGGTGTTCATAAGGCATATCGAACAAAATATGTTCGTCCGCCTTCACTGTCAGCCAGACATTGTCCGCCAGCTCGCGTTCAAGCTGCCCTTTGCTCCAGCTCGAATAGCCTATGCTGATTAAAATTTTGTCCACCGCGCCCTCACGCGATAAGTTTTCAATCACATCGCGCGAAGACGTCAGCGCAATGTCGTCTGAAACAATCATACTGTTTTGCCAGTTGCCCACGGGCGTATGCACGACATAGCCGCGGTCAATCTGTACCGGCCCGCCCATCATGACGTGTTCGTGCTGCATCCGCAAAGGGATATTGCGGTCGGTTGCCGCAAAAATCATGTCCATCGTAATCGGCGACGGTTTGTTGATGATGATGCCCAACGCGCCCTCTTCGTTGTGTTCGCACACATAAATCACCGAATTTTCAAAAAACGGATCATCCATATCGGGCATGGCAATCAGGAAATGGTCGGTTAGGTTCATATCGCTTATCTTTTACTTGTTCGGCACAGGCGCATCCACGACGCACGCACCGTAAATCTGTTTGCCTTCCACACCGGCAATTTGCTGCGCATCCGCTTTAGCACCGCCAAAACACGACACCGCGCTCAAAGAGTTCTTCGGCGAACCCTGAACGATTTTGTCGCTGTAAATCAAATACGCAAACGCCTTACGCTTAGGATCGTAATAACGGATAATCTGCTGACTCTTAAACGCCAAACTCGCACTGCGTTTAAACACTTCCCGCGGCTTGGCGACAGCTTGCTCGTTGTAACGGATGACCTCCGCCGTCTGCACGCACGACACGGAAGCATCGCTCGCATCCTCCTCCAAATTCACCGTTTCTTTCAAACCACCTTTTTTCGCATAAGAAATATAACAGGCAACCCCTTGCACATCAGGATCGTCAAACCCCTCAACTTCAATACGGTCATTTTTCCCCAGCATATGAAAAACCGTGCTGGCACGTCCGATTTTGTCGGTATCGTTACCGCAGGAAGCAAGAAGCAGGGCGCAAAGCGCAGGCAGAATGATTTTATTCATGTAAATAAGAAACCTTTGAGGGTTGAAAATAAAGAAGCTAACACCGTAGCTCCTACTATATAAGACCGCTTGTTCAGATTGCAAGCATCGAAAAGACCCAAATACCCAATTGAATCCCTCCCCCGACCGTAAACCCTCTCAATACAAACCATATCCCTTTCATTCCTTGGTACATTCAAAGTTCAAAAAGAGAACCCAGTATTGATCGCCAAGAGCGTCAAGTTTACCGTCTAAGTTTTGACTGCAAACAAAAGGTCGTCTGAAAACATATTTTCAGACGACCTTTTAATCTTTAAACTTTTCCAAACTAATCAGTTTTCCCTTTATCTTCACGCTTGCGCTTCTGTTCCCTCGCCCAATCAACCATATCTTTGGGATAATAAGGTGATTGGCGCAATTCGGTATCGTCCAAATCGTCAAGATAAGCGATGGCGGCGGCTTCAAAAGCCCAGTAGCCGCAATAACCGTTCTGCTCGGGATCGAGGTGGGATTGGTACTCAAGGTCGCTCATGCCGACCATTTCGCGATACCAGTCTTTGAGGTAGGTGTTGAGAATGTCGAGTTTTTCAGCCTTATCTTTTTCGCGGATGGCGTCCGAAATCAAAACGGCATGGTCGTTCATTTGGATATAATCGGGGTCGGGACGGTCTTTGAAGCGGTAGTAGAAGAAATCCTCAATGGTCGAATCGGGCTCAAGCTCATCTTCTGCATTAGCAAGAATGACTTCAAGCAGGCGAGGAAGCAAGTCTTCACGTTGGAGGAGGTAGCAGACGGAAATCAGACCGAGAACCTTCATGTAGTTGTCGGAATCATCCCACACAAACGGACCGGAGTAATAACCATGCTCGGCTAATTCTTTTTTATGCTCCTTCCAAAACTGTGTCGATGTTTCCAAAATATGAATAATATCATCTGGAATAGGTGGTAGATTTGAAATAGGTTCGCCTGCGGTGTAAATGGCTTTGAGATAGCGCCATAATGTAGAACTGGCTAAAGCATAACTACCTTTTAGTTCTAAATCACTAGAATTAAAATTATCTGTTAGAATTTTAATCGTTTTTGGAATTTTTTCTAAAATAGTATTCCATCTTTCCTCACTCAAAAAATGCTGCCTACGCTTTTCATGAAAAGGAATTTTCTCGGTTTCGTTCATATTTATTCCCGTAAAATTTAGCTTGGTCGGTACGCTCTTAATTCTGCTGCTCGGTTTTAGACGACCTTTTAATCTTCAAACTTTTCCAAACTAATCAGCTTGACCTTTTCCTTCACGCTTGCGCTTCCGCTCCCTCGCCCAGTCAACCATATCTTTTGGATAATAAGGGGATTTGCGCAATTCGGTATCGTCCAAGTCGTCAAGATAAACGATGGCGGCGGCTTCAAAAGCCCAGTAACCGCAATAACCGTTTTGATCAGGGTCAAGGTGGGACTGGTATTCGAGGTCGTTCATACCGACCATTTTGCGATACCAATCTTTGAGGTAGGCGTTGAGTTCTTCCAGTTGTTCTTCTTTGGTTTCGCCGCGCATCGCTTCGCCGAATAAAATGGCGTGTTTGCCCATTTGGACGTAATCCGGATCGGGACGATTTTTAAAATGGTAGTCCAAAAAGTCTTCAATAGTAGTATCAGGTTCCAAATCATCTTCAGCATTTGCAAGGATGACTTCAAGCAGGCGCGGGAGCAGGTCTTCGCGTTGGAGGAGGTAGCACAGCGCGATGAGGTGCAACGTCTTAAGATAATATTCAACATAAAACCACGGCATCGGGCTGGTGTAGTAGCCGATTTCATTTAATTCGGCTTTGTTTTGCTGCCAGAATTTAGTGGAAATTTCTAATGTAGAGACAATCATGTCCAGCATAGGAGCCAAAAGGGAAATCGACTCGCCTGCTGTATAAGATATTCTCAAATAATCAAATATTTCGGAAAATTTATAGCGAAATAGATGTTTTGACTCTAAAATACTTTTCTGCCAATTATTATCCCAAAATTTTAAATTGGATAAATATCCTTTTTTCTCTTTCTGATATTTTTCCTCCGTCAAAAAATGCTGCCTGCGCTTTTCATCAAAACAAACTTGTTCGGTTTCGTTCATGTTTTACCCCTATAAAATCTGGCTCGGTTGGTGCAATTCTTTGAATCTTTGTATTGAGACGAATTTAATCCCTCAAACAATAGCAGTTTGAAATCTGAATCCAACGCCCTATTTCAATTCACAGAAAGGTCGTCTGAAACCTAATTTGGTTTTTCAGACGACCTTTCCGTATCAAGCTTAATAAACAATCTCTCACTTTATCACGGCTCCGCCATTTCCAACGCCTGTTTGATGTCCACGGCAACGACGCGCGATACGCCTTTTTCCTGCATGGTTACGCCGATCAGCTGTTCCGCCATTTCCATGGTCAGGCGGTTGTGGGAGATGTAGAGGAACTGGGTTTGCGCCGACATTTCTTTGACCAGGTTGCAGAAGCGCGAGGTATTGGCGTCGTCCAGCGGGGCGTCGACTTCGTCCAGAAGGCAGAAGGGGGCGGGGTTGAGGCTGAACAGGGCGAACACGAGGCTCATGGCGGTGAGGGCTTTTTCGCCGCCGGAGAGAAGGTGGATGGTGCTGTTTTTCTTGCCGGGCGGGCGCGCCATGATGGATACGCCGGCGGTCAGGAGGTCGTCGCCTATCATTTTGAGGGTGGCTTCGCCGCCGCCGAACAGGGTCGGGAAGAAGGTTTGGACTTTGCCGTTGACGGCGTCGAAAGTTTCTTTGAAGCGCGCTTTGGTTTTGTCGTCGATTTGGGCGATGGCTTCTTCCAAAAGGGTGATGGCTGCCTGTACATCTTCGCTCTGGCTGCGGTAGTAGCCGTCGCGTTCGCGCGCTTCTTCGAGTTCTTGCAGGGCGGCAAGATTGACGGCGCCGAGGCCTTCGATTTGCTGGGTGAGGCTGCCGATGCTGCTGTTCAATACTTTCGGCGATTCTTTCGCCAATGCTTCGAGCGCGTCCAAATCGGCGGCGCGTTCGGTCAGGTTTTGATGGTAGCGTTTGGCGTTAATCAGGGCTTCCTGCTGTTGCAACAGGGCGGTTTGGGTGGCGGCTTGAAGCTGCGGCAGCTTGGTTTGCAGGGTTTGTACGCGGGCGTATTGCTCCCTGCCCTGCTCCTGAATCTGCGCGAGTTTGTCCTGCACGGCGATGTATTCTTCGTCCAGCGTGTGCACGGCTTCGGTCAACTCGTCGAGCTTGATGTGCTGCTCGTCGTTTTGGAACTCGGTTTCATAGGCGAGGGCAAGCTCTTGTTGGCGTTCCTGCCAGTCTAGGGTTTGCTGTTCGAGCCGGGCGATTTGCTGCTGGTAGTTTTGTTTTTGCTGGTTGAGTTTGTGGACGGCGACTTCGGCAAGCCCGTATTGGCGGTTGGCTTCCAACAGGGCAAGCTGCGCCTGTTTCAGACGACTTTGCTGCTCTTGGCGGCTGTGTGCGGTGGTTTGCTGCTGGTGTTCGAGTTCGGCGGCGGCTTCCTGCAAAGTAACGATGTCGTCTGAAAGCCCGTCGGACGTGTGTTGCAATACGGTCTGCTCTTCCGCCAACTGCGCCAGTTCGCGCTCGATGTGTTCGCGGCGGATTTGCCCTTGGTTGGTACGCGCCAGAAGTTCGGCGGCACGTTGCTGCGCTTGGCTGTATTGGCGCGTGTGCTGCTGTTGCTGCTGCATCAGGTTTTTATGTTGCACTTCGGACGAGCGCACGGCAGCCTCCGCCTGTTTGAACGCAGCTTCGGCGGCGGAGAGTTCGGGGGCGAGGTTTTCCAGTTCGGACGCGATGCCGTCGAGGCGCGCTTTTTGGGCAATCAGGCTTTCCTGCGCGGGTTTGGCATAGAGCAGGACGCTGACTTTATCGACCTGATGGCCTTCGGGCGTGAGCCAGATTTGGTGTGCGCCCAAATCGTTTTGATGCGCGAGGGCGTAGCTCAAATCGGGCGCGCACAATACGCCGTCGAGCCAGTGGTGCAATGCCGTCTGAAACGGCGGCTGCGTTTTGATTTGGTTCAGCAATGCCTGTACGGGCAGGGATTTTTTGATGCTGCCGGAGAGGTCGTCTGAAAGCCATGCCGCCTGCCCTTGCGGCAAAGGCGCGGGGGGAACGAAGCCGTTCGGTACGGCGCGGGCGTGCAGGCGTTCGGCAAGGATGACGGACAAGGCGTGCTGCCACTCGGCGGGCGCGGTAATGTATTGCCACAGTTGCGGCGCGGCGGCGTGGTCGGTTGCCTGCCAGAAGTCGGCGGCTTCCTGCTGTTGCGACAGGATTTGCGACAACGCCTGCTGCTGCGCCTGTAAAGTGATGTGTTGCTGCTTCAGGCTTTGGAAGCGGTTTGAGGCCGTCTGAAACGCCTCGCGGGCGGCGTGTAAGGCTTCTTCGGCGGCAATGATTTGTTCTTCGTAATGCTCTTGCTGGCTTTGCAACAAGGCGGCGGCTTCCTGCGCGGCGGCGGTTTCGGCTTCGTCGGGCAGGTTCAGGGCTTGGTTTTCCTGTTTCAGACGACCTTTGCGCTCTTCGTGCTTGGCAACGGTTTGTTCGGCATGGGCAAGCTGCTGCTGCTTCAACGCCAGTTCGCGGCGGATGCGGTTTGCCTCGTCCTGCTGGGTTTGGAAGGCGGCGTTGAGCGTGGCTTGGGCTTCTTCCAATTCGGGCAGACGCTCCTCGTGTTCGGCAACCTGCATCGCCCACTCTGCCAATTCGGTTTGCTTTTCTTCGGCCTGCAACTCGTTTTCTTCAAGCTGCACGCGGATTTGCTGCTGCTCCTGATGGATGCGCTGCATCTGCGCCTGCGCCGCCTGCTTGTCGCGTTCGATGCGTTGGTGCAGATTTTGCTGATGGCGGATTTGTTCTTCCAAACGGGCAATCTGCTCGCGCAACACGCCGCGTTTGTTGCTCAATTCGTGCACCGCCTGCTGCTGCGACTGTTCGGCGGTCTGCAAGGCGTGTACTTCGTCGTTTAACGCCTGAACCTGCGCGGCGGTTTCGTCCTGCTGCGCCTGCAAAGACTGATGCTGCGCGGTTGCCTTGTCGGCGGCGGCAAGCGATTGCTGCCATTGGGCGTAATCGAGCAAATCCTGCTGCTGGTTCAACTGCGCGGTCAGGGATTTGTAGCGTTCGGCGGTTTCCGCCTGTTTTTCCAGCTTTTCCACCTGACGCGCCAACTCGTTCTGCAAATCGCCCAAACGCTGCAAATGCTCGCGCGTGTCTTTCAGACGGCCTTCCGTCTCCTTGCGACGTTCCTTATATTTGGACACGCCCGCCGCCTCCTCGATATAGGCGCGCAACTCCTCCGGCCGCGCTTCAATGATGCGCGAAATCATCCCCTGCTCGATAACGGCATAACCGCGCGCCCCCACGCCCGTACCCAGAAACAAATCGGTAATGTCGCGGCGGCGCACGGTCTGATTGTTGATGAAATAAGTCGATTCGCCCTGACGCGTCAGCTGCCGCTTGATGCTCACCTCGGCATACTGCCCCCACGCCCCCTGCAAACTGTGGTCGCTGTTGTCAAACACCAGCTCCACCGAAGCCCTCGGTGCAGGACGGCGCGTCGCCGCACCGTTAAAAATCACGTCCTGCATACTTTCGCCGCGAAGCTGCTTTGCCGAAGCCTCGCCCAACACCCAGCGCACCGCGTCAATCACATTCGACTTGCCGCAGCCGTTCGGCCCGATAACCGCAACAAGCTGCCCCGGAACATGAATCGTGGTCGGGTCGGTAAAAGATTTGAAGCCGGAGAGTTTGATGTGGGTCAGGCGCATGGGATAAGGACGGGGAGAAAAAATAAAGTGGAATTTTATACTAGTCTTCCCGCGAAAAACCAAATTCTTGAAAACAAATCTGACGGCTTGTTGTCCGCACCTGAAAATCAGCATGGACGGGCAGTCCGCAAACTGAACATAATCGATTTACAACCGCCCAATTCTTCAGATGCGCAAACAGGCATATAATATGCACCTTATCGAAAACAGATTAAAAGGATCGACAATGGACGGACAAATGGAACTTTGTTGCTATCAGGAGCTGCCGGTTTGGCAGGCAGACGAGATTCCCGACGCGCTGCGGGCGGGTCATGCGTTTGACGAAGGGGAATGGGCTTGCATGAACGTATCGCAAGGTCGTCTGAAATTGACGGAAGCCGATAATGCTTCTACTGAGCTGTCTGCCGAAGACGGCGATCACATGATCGCGCCGCAGCAACAGTTTACAGTCGAGCCTTTGACGGACGACACGGAAATCAAGCTCTCGCTTTATTGCGCGGCAAAAGATTATTTCCATAAAAAATACGGCATGAGCGCAACCCATTCGGCGGTCGTGGCTGCGGAAGATGTAGTTCCTGCGGGCAAGGCTTTGGATATGGGCTGCGGTCAGGGGCGCAATGCGCTGTTTTTAGGCTTGAAGGGATTCGACGTCACCGCCGTGGACAACAATCCGCAGGCGGTGCAAAACGTCAACGAGTTGGCGCGTATCGAAGGCTTGGACGTTCGGGCGTTGGAATATGATTTGAATGCCGCCAACCTTCAAGACCATTTCGACTATATCGTGGCGACGGTTGTGTTTATGTTCCTGCAACCGCGCTTTGTGCCGCAAGTGATTGCCGATATGCAGGCGCACACCAACCCCGGCGGCTACAACCTGATTGTTTCGGCGATGGACACCGAAGACTTCCCCTGCCCTATGCCTTTCCCGTTTAAATTTAAAGAAGGCGAGTTGCGCGAATACTACCGCGGCTGGGAGATTGCCGAATACAAAGAAGAACTCGGCGCGATGCACGCGAAAGATGCGGCGGGCAATCCGATACAGTTTAAGTTTGTCACTATGTTGGCGAAAAAGCCTGAAGCGTAAACGAATGGGGTCGTCTGAAATGTTTTCAGACGACCTTTGGGCATTAGCTTTCTTAGAGAGTCTCCAATATTGCCCACCAACCATCCGAGTTACACTTCAAAAGCTGAATCGTGTTGACTACGGATAACTGACACCCAACGCAACATCACTATAGTGGATTAACTTTAAACCAGTACGGCGTTGCCTCGCCTTAGCTCAAAGAGAACGATTCTCTAAGGTGCTGAAGCACCAAGTGAATCGGTTCCGTACTATCTGTACTGTCTGCGGCTTCGTCGCCTTATTCTGATTTTTGTTAATCCACTATAACAAACAAAAAGGTCGTCTGAAACCGAAAATTGGGTTTCAGACGACCTTTTTATTATCAAACAATCAGTTGCTCAACACATCCACGCCTTTGGGTGGGGTGAACTTGAATGCGCCGCGCGAAAGGTTGGGCTTGGTGTTCAAGCTGCCGAAGGTGATGGAGGTTTGGTTGCCGAAGCTGTCTTTCAACTGCATGGCGGCGAGGTTGTCGCCTTTGAAGCCGATGCGGATGTATTGGTAGCCGGCGTTGTTTTTCTTAGGCGTTGCCAAGACGTAATCGATGCCGTTGGACGAGCCGTCTTCTTTGAGCGAGTAGCTGCTGTCAAGGGCGGTTTTGTTGGAGAGGATGGCGGCGGGGCTGTCGCCGATGGTTTGGTCTTGGGCGGACTTGGTCACTTGTGCCAAATCAACGTCATAGAGCCAAATGGTTTGACCGTCGCCTACGATGGTTTGTTTGTAGGGCTTGGTGTATTCCCATTTGAAAAGGCCCGGGCGCAGGATTTTGAAAGTGCCGTGTGCGGTTTGGGTTTTCTTTTTGCCTTGGACGGTTTGGGTGAAGCTGCCGCTGATACCGTCGGCGTCGTTGTTGAATTTTTTGAGTGCATCTACTGCGCCCGCCTGCGCGAAACCGATGGTTGCGGTCAGGGCGGAAGCAGCGAGAAGTTTGAACAGGTTGTGTTGTTTCATCATTATTTTTCCTTGTTGGAAGGGGTGTGGCGCCCAGTATCGATGTTACAAAATAACAATGCAAGCCGCTTATGGGCGGTTTACATTTTGCAAACAGTGTTTTCCGAGGGCTAATTTTTTGAAGCTGCGGGATTTTTTCCTGCGGAAAAGACAATCGGGTTTCACAATTCTTTAATGTATGCCGACTATGCAAACTGTGGTATTTAAGGGTTTTTGATGCTGAACGCCAAATTGTAAAGATTATATTCCTTATATTGTTTTTTTTAAACGCTATAATATTTGTTTTCCGAAAAACGGCGGACTTGGGATGAAACCTGATATTTATGCTTTGCTGGAACTTGCCCTGCTTTCAGACGACCCCGATGAAAAAGGACGGCTGACGGATGAGGCGTTTGCCGCCGTTCAGAACATATACGGTGCTGAAGCAAACGCTGCGCCGCAGGACTTCCGCCACGCGGGACGGCCGCCGAAGCCTGTTTTGGTCGCGCCGTCGCAGCTGACGCCGCGCAAGATGAACACGACCGAAGGCTATGCGGCGATGCTGCACGCGATTGCGCATATCGAGTTCAACGCCATCAATCTGGCTTTGGACGCGGCATACCGTTTCCGCACGCTGCCGTTTCAGTTTTTGCGCGACTGGGTGCGGGTGGCGAAGGAAGAGGTGTACCACTTCCGCCTGATGCGCGAAAGGCTGCGCGCTTTCAGCTTCGATTACGGCGATTTCGAGGCGCACAACCATTTGTGGGACATGGCGTATAAAACCGCCTACGACCCGCTATTACGCATGGCGTTGGTGCCGCGCGTATTGGAGGCGCGCGGGCTGGACGTTACGCCGGGGATACGCGCGAAGGTGGAACAGCGCGGCGATTCGGAAACCTGCGGCGTGTTGGACATCATTTACCGCGACGAAGTGGGCCATGTCGCTATCGGCAACCATTGGTATCAGCACCTCTGCCGCGAACGCGGTTTGGAACCTGTCGCCCTGTTCCGCAGTCTGATTGCCCGTTACGATATGTTTATCTTCCGCGGCTATGTGAACATCGAAGCGCGGGAAAAAGCGGGCTTCAGCCGCTTCGAGCTGGATATGTTGGAAGATTTCGAACAGGGTTTGAAACAAGGCAAAAAGGTCGTCTGAAACCCTGAATCCGGATTTTCAGACGACCTCTGTTGAGGAACGTTATGTCTCACCATCACGAACACCATCATCACGCACACGCCCACACGCATACCGCCAACAAAAAAGTATTGCGCGTGTCGTTCATCATCATCGCCGCCTTTATGCTGCTGGAGGCGGTCGGCGGCTGGCTGACCCACTCGCTCGCGCTGCTTTCCGACGCAGGGCATATGTTCAGCGACGCATTTTCCTTGGGCGTGGCATTGTGGGCGTTCAAACTCGGCGAAAAAGAAACCACGCTGCAAAAGACCTTCGGCTACAAACGTTTTGAAATCCTCACCGCCATGTTCAACGGCTTGTCGCTGGTGGTCATCGCCGTGCTGATTTTCTACGAAGCTGTCAAACGCCTGCTTTATCCGCCCGAAATCGCCACGCTGGGGATGCTCGTGATCAGCGTTGTCGGCCTGCTGGTCAACATCGGCGTGGCGGTTTACATGCTGAAAAACAGCGACACCGAAGCCAACGTCAACATGCGCGGCGCGTATCTGCACGTTTTGAGCGACCTTGTCGGCTCAATCGGCGCGATTGCCGCCGCCGTGCTCATGATGGCGTTCGGCTGGAAATGGGCGGATCCGCTCGCCAGCGTGTTCGTTGCTGCGCTGGTCGGACGCAGCGGCTGGAGTCTGCTCAAACAAACGCTGCACATCCTCATGGAAGGCGCGCCCGAAAACATCCACACCGACGACTTGCTCGCCGTCATCCGCAACACCGACGGCGTCAAATCCGTCCACGACTTACACGTCTGGACGATTACCAGCAATATCAACGTTTTATCCTGCCACATCGTCGTGAACGGCAGCATGACCGTTGCCGAATCCGAACAAATCGCCTACCGCATCGAACACGAGTTGTCCCACAAAAACATCGGACACTGCACCATCCAAATCGAAAGCGAACACCATCCGCATCCCGACAGCGTCTTGTGTGCCAACGAGACCGACGGCGCACACCATCACCACCACTAAACCCAAAGGTCGTCTGAAACCCTTTTCAGACGACCCCATCGAAAAACCAAAGGAAAACACATGATACAAGCCGTATTGTTCGACCTCGACGGCACGCTCGCCGACACCGCCCTAGACCTCGGCGGCGCACTCAACACCGTATTGCGCCGCCATAACCTGCCCGAAAAAAGCATCGCGGAAATCCGCCCGTATGCCAGCCACGGCGTGGCCGGTCTTTTGAAAATCGGCGTCGGCATGACTGCCGAACATCCTGATTTCGCAGCATGGCGGCAAGAGTGCCTTGAAGCATACAGCCTTTGCTATGCCGACAAAACCACGCTGTTCGACGGCGTGAACGAAATGATTGCCGAACTCGACAAACGCGGCATCAAATGGGGCATCATCACCAACAAACCCATGCGCTTCACCGACAAACTCGTCCCCAAACTCAGCTTCGCCATCCCGCCCACCGTCGTCGTCAGCGGCGACACCTGCGGCGAATCCAAACCCAACGTCAAACCCATGCTGTATGCGTGCGAACAAATCCATGCCGACCCGCAACACACGGTTTACGTCGGCGACGCCGAACGCGACATGCAGGCCGGACGCAACGCGGGCATGAAAACCGTACTTGCCGACTGGGGCTATATCGCCGCCGAAGACCAAACCGAAACATGGCCGTTCGACCACCGTATCGCAGCGCCTTCGGATTTGCTGAAGATTCTGTAAAACGAAAAAAAGTCGTCTGAAAATTTTCAGACGACCTTTTCAAATCCGCTTCTTTATTTCTTCTTCAAATAAACGCCGCTTTCGATATGGTGCGTAAACGGGAACTGGTCAAACAACGCGGCGCGTTCGACAGTATGGGTTTGGCAGAGGGTGTCGAGGTTCGCGCGCAGGGTTTCGGGATTGCAGGAAATATAGATAATGTTGTCAAACTGGCAAACCAGCTTCAACGTTTCATCATCGACGCCGGCGCGGGGCGGATCGACAAAAATCGTGGAAAAATCATACTCTTTCAGCGAGATGCCCTGCTCTTGCAGGCGGCGAAATTCGCGGCTTTGCGTGTAGGCTTCAGTGAATTCTTCAGCGGAGAGGCGGGCGATTTTGATGTTGTCCCTTTGGTTGGCTTCGATGTTCCACTGTGCGGCGTAAACGGAAGTTTTGGACACTTCGGTTGCTAAAACCTGACGAAAATGCTGCGAGAGCGGCAGGGTGAAATTGCCGTTGCCGCAGTAGAGTTCGAGCAGGTCGCCGCCGAGGTTTTGCGCAACATCGCACGCCCAGCCGAGCATTTTTTCGCACACGCGGGCGTTGGGCTGAGTAAAGCTGCCTTCGACTTGGCGGTAGCGGAAGGTCTTGCCGTTTACGTTCAGCTCTTCGGTTATATAGTCTTGAGTCAAAACGATTTTCTGCCCCCTACTCCGACCGATAATATGAATGCCCAATTCACGCGCCAAGGTTTCGGCGGCACGTTGCCACGCTTCGTCCAGCTTTTTGTGGTAAATCATGGTAACGAGCATCTCGCCGCTCAGTGCAGACAAAAATTCTACGGCGTACCAGCGGTTTTTGAGTTCGGGATTTTGCACGGCGGCTTCGATGAGCTTGGGCATTAATGCGTTGATGGACTCGGAGGCGGCGGGAAATTGGTCGCAACGTATCAGGCTTGCGCCGCTTGCTTTCTGTCCGCGCTCGAACATGGCGTAAAACATTTCGCCGCCTTCGTGCCAGATGCGGAATTCGGCGCGCATCCGGTAATGCTGTTCGGGAGATTCGAAAACTTGAATTTCAGGAAAATCCAAACCTTGGAAAAGCTGTTGCAAGTATTGGATTTTTTGGTCAAGCTGTTGCGTATAAGCAGTCATGTCAGATTAATCTAATAAAAACAATCAGCGCATTATAATATAGTTCAAAGAGCAGATTACGGCACTGCGCCAAAAACAGCAAACCCACCGCCCCCAATACCCCTTAAATGCCTTCTTAAGCAGTTTCAAAAAATTTTGGAAGCCACTCGGGCAGCCGTTATAGTGGATTAAATTTAAATCAGGACAAGGCGACGAAGCCGCAGACAGTACAGATAGTACGGAACCGATTCACTTGGTGCTTCAGCACCTTAGAGAATCGTTCTCTTTGAGCTAAGGCGAGGCAACGCCATACCGGTTTAAAGTTAATCCACTATATTTTTTCTGATCTACAAGCAAAAAGGCATGCCTAAATTTCAGCGAAACTTCCGGCCCGGCATTCCATCGATTTACCCATTCAATCTATATTGATTAAGTAAAAATAACATTATAGAATATTCACTCTTTTTAACATTTCATCTTGGGTACCCATCATGTCCGCCAAACGCTTCCTCATTGCCGCCTTCTTGTCCGCTTCCGCATTCGCCGGTGCCGATGTTCACATTGACGAAAACATCCACTATCGCGATAAAGAAGAGATTGATAACCGCATCGTATCCGAGTGTTTAGAAGTCGGCAGCATTATGTCCGAATCCTTGCAGGAAAGCGCGGCAAAAAGCGGGGTGACCGTCGTTCGCGATGGTCTGAAACAAGACACTTACGCAGACATCGCCATCACTTCCGCCATGAGCGCAGGCAATGCCTTTGTAGGACACGCCAAGGGCATGGCTGTTTCTGTGACTTTGTATATTGACGGCAAACAAGTCAAAAAAACCACATTCTCCCGCAATTCTATGGGCGGCATGTTTGGCGGTTTTAAAGGTTCTTGTTCCGTCCTGAACCGGACGGCCAAAGTTTTGGGTACGGATTTGGCCAAATGGATTATCCAAGAACAGAAAAACGCTCAGGCTAAATAAAGCGTTTAATCAAAAGATTGGTTTGCAAACTCCGCTTCTGCCGTCAAAACCAGTGATAGCGGGGTATCGGTCACACGCTGTACCAATCTTCCCATGACGAGTCAGTGCGAATACAAACGCGCCCCTAAATATAGACAAAAAGGTCGTCTGAAAACATCCGCACCCATGCGAAACGTTTTCAGACGACCTGTTGCTTATCTTAACCGGGATAGAACCTTATTTCTTTTAACGCCCGAAGCCGATATAAGTCTCTCCGCTGCCTTGGTTGCGGCTGCGCCAAGTGTCTTTGGCACCGGTTTTCGAACCCAAGGGCGTATCTTGTTCGACCTGCCACAATACATCATTGCTGCCGCCGATAGGATGCGAACCGCGCATACCGACATAGCTGCCCATGTCGCTTACGCCGTTATTGGAAATTCTGTGGCTGCCGTATTGGGTGTTGGAAGCTTCCACTCCAGCTTTCAAATCGCCGTAAAAATGAACTTCCGCCGTCGCCAAGACTGGCAGTGCGAGTAAAGACAAAATCAGAATTTTCTTCATTATGAAATGCTCCTTATGTGACATCCCTTCTGCACAAGCAGGCGGGAAGGGTTAGTGCAAGGCGAATTCTACCGTCCTAAGCGTTTGTGTTTGAACGAAGAAAGAAAATTCATGCAAAGGGTCGTCTGAAAAGCGTCAAATCAGATTCAAACTTCCCATGCCGACCGTATACGTTTTGAACGGCAGATACGCTTCAAACCGAAGCCGCACCTCGCCATCCTGGGCTTTACCATCCGGCGACAAATGGAAACGCGACCATCAAAGCCGCAGCCATTACAGACACACCGGCTTTCGCTATAATGGAATACACCCTCCACTTGGCGCGAAAGGAATATTTATGAATCCCGAAAACACCCTGTGTCTGATTATCGACATCCAAGAACGCCTCCTCCCCGCCCTGCACGACAAAGACGATATGCTGCACCACAGCCGTATCCTGATACAGGGGCTTCACGCCTTAGGCGTCCCGTTTGCCGTGACCGAGCAATATCCGAAAGGCTTGGGCAAAACGGTTCCCGCCGTATCGCTGCTGCTGCCCGAAACCACGCCCTTCATCGAAAAAACCCGTTTCTCCGCCCTTTCCCCCGAAACACACGCGATTTTGACGCAGGCAGCCGTCCAAAACATCATCTTAATCGGCGCAGAAACCCATATCTGCATGCTGCAAACCGTATTGGATTTGCGCTTGGAAGGTTTCAATGTTTACGTCCCCTTTGAATGCACGACATCCCGTTCCCCCGCAAACAAAGAAAACGGTCTGGCGCAAATGCGCGAAGCCCGCGCCACCGTTTCCAATGTGGAAAGCATTTTGTTCCAATTGCTGGGCGACGCCCGCCACCCCGCCTTCAAAACCGTTTCCAAACTGATTCAATAGCCTGTTAAGGTCGTCTGAATGCAATACACCATCACCGAAGCCGCCAAAACCGACCTGCCCGACATTGTCGAGATTTACAACAGCACCATAGCCGCCCGCCAATCCACTGCCGACCTGACGCCCGTCAGCATTGCCGAACGCAAACCATGGTTCGACGCGCACGGCGGCAAGCGGCCTCTGTATGTATTGAAAAATAAAGACGGTACGGTTTTGGCATGGTGCAGCCTCAGCGACTACTACCCGCGCCATGCCTATCACATCAGCGCAGAAATCAGCCTCTATGTCCGCCATGACGCGCGCGGTATCGGCGTAGGCAAAATCCTGCTGCAAAATGTGCTCGAACGCGCACCGTCCTTGGGCATTAAAAACATATTGGCAGTCATCTTCGGACATAACTACCCCAGCCTGCACCTGTTTCACCAGTTCGGCTTTACGGAATGGGGACGATTGCCCGCCGTATGCGACTTAGGAACGCAGCAAGCCGATGTTGTCATCTTAGGCAAAAAATTAGTCGATTGAATCCCCGACAGCCAAACCGCAAACCTTTCCCAAACACTACCCGCTCCAAACCAAAATGACCGCCCCCCAAATCTGCCCCTGCTCTTCAGGACAAACCTACAACGACTGTTGCGCCCCGTTCCACCGTCACGAAAACCTGCCGCAAACCGCCGAACAGCTGATGCGTTCCAGATACAGCGCCTATGTTTTGCACGATATCGCCTATATCGTTGAAACGACTGTCCCTTCCCAGCAACACCTGCTCGATCAAGCCGATATGCTGGCATGGAGTCAGACGACCCATTGGCTGGGTTTGGAAGTCATACAACACGCCAATGTCGGCAAACAACACGCCCAAGTCGAATTCAAAGCCTATTTTCAAGACGGTCAGGAAACTGCCTGCCATCATGAATTATCCGCCTTCGTCAAAATCGGCAACCGCTGGTATTTCATCGACCCGACCACGCCCTTACCCGGCATGAAACAAGACTGCATCTGCGGTTCGCACAAAAAATTCAAAGCCTGCTGCGGCCGTTTTTTCAAATAACAAACCCTGCCCATCCGCAGGCAAATTTGAAACCATGCCCGCGGACAGGCTGCGTCTCCTGAGAACACCGGTTTCAAAAATGCCGCCAATCCTTCCCGCTTTCCCCACCTCAATCCGCCTGAAAAACAGCCCTTTCCGTTATAATTCCCTTTTTCCCGCCCCATTCCTCAATAGACGACATGAAAGCCGCCTTTTTCCTCCTCTACCTCATCCAGCTCCTGCCCTTCAAGGCCATACACAAAATCGCCGACGCAGTGGGCATCCTTGCCTATTACGCCGTCAAACCGCGCCGAAAAGTCGGCGAGACCAACCTTAGAAAATGCTTTCCCGAATGGAGCGAAGACAAACGCAAAGCCGTGCTCAAACGCCATTTTCAGCACATGGCGAAGCTGATGCTCGAATACGGCCTGTATTGGTACGCGCCTGCCGACAGGCTGCGCAAACTCGTGCATTATCAAGACAAACACCATCTTGACGACGCGCTCGCGGCGGGCGAAAAAGTCATCCTGCTTTATCCGCATTTCACCGCATTTGAAATGGCGGTTTACACCCTCAATCAGGACGTGCCGCTGACCAGCATGTATTCGCACCAAAAAAACAAAGCGTTGGACGAACAAATCCTCAAAGGCCGCCACCGCTACAACAACGTTTTCCTTATCGGACGCACCGAAGGCCTGCGCGCGATTATCAAGCAACTGCGCAAAAGCGACGCCCCCTTCCTTTACCTGCCCGACCAAGATTTTGGCCGCAACGACTCCATCTTCGTCAACTTCTTCGGCATCCCCACCGCCACGATTACAGGCTTAAGCCGCATCGCCGGTATGACGAAAGCCAAAGTCATTCCTGCCATCCCTACGCGCAATGCCGACAACACCGTTACGCTGCGTTTCTATCCGGCATGGGAAAACTTCCCTTCAGACGACGTTGTAGCCGACACCCAACGCATGAACGACTTTATCGAAGCGCGGGCAAGGGAAAATCCCGAGCAATATTTCTGGCTGCACAAACGCTTCAAAACCCGTCCCGAAGGCGAACAGGGATTTTATTGAATTACATACAGTTACAACAAAAAGCAAAGTCCGTCATATTCGGGCTTTTATCATTTCTATTAAATCGAAAATTAACAACGATAGTAACAAATCTTCAATTGAGAATTTTTCACATTAACTCTTTGGATAAAATGGATATTCAACCCCATTAAACGGGAAACAGAGGAAAAAACCGGCGTATTTCCCGTAAAACATAAATATGATGCAAAAATTTGATTAACATATTAAATTTAATTTAATTTAAAATCAAAGCGTTATAAAATAACATTTTTAAAAAAATCAATTGCATCAGCCATCCATTAAAGAATATAATGCCAAATTTATAAAAATATAATTTTAATATTTATATAAATTTAAAATTAATAGAATTATATTCTAGATTTTTTATAAATATTGGAATATTATAAATATATATTTTACATAAAAAAATAATGTAAACCACTTGGCAAACCCAAAATTTTCGCGTAAATTTCGTTACATAAAATTACAGCCGTACTGGTAAGATTTGATACTCCGGTTTCCTACTGCAAGCTTCCAGCTTGCAAGTGGATGTTTCGAGACTCACTCCCTCGGAACAAAAGTTTACCCGCACGGAGTTGAGCCGTGCAGGTAAAGCCGCAGGCGAAAGCCTGTATTGTTTGTGAAGCGTAAATCTCTGATTTGAGGTATTGGGGCAATCCTGTGGGGGATTGCCTCCTTTTTTTGTTCATCCGCTTCATTACACCCACAAGGGTTTACGGTGAACAAAACAGAACCGCCCCACACCGCCTCAAACGCAAATATAGTGGATTAACTTTAAATCAGGACAAGGCGACGAAGCCGCAGACAGTACAGATAGTACGGAACCGATTCACTTGGTGCTTCAGCACCTTAGAGAATCGTTCTCTTTGAGCTAAGGCGAGGCAACGCCGTACTGGTTTAAAGTCAATCCGCTATAACGGGCAAACAAAGCATCACGTTATTGAAATCCACCATACAAAAAGGTCGTCTGAAACATTTTTCAGACGACCTTTTGACATACAGGGAGCGCGGATTATGCGTTGCCTTCTTGTTGTTGCTGGTACATGGCTTCGAAGTTGATCGGAGCGAGCAGTACGGGCGGGAAGCCGGCGCGGGTTACGCTGGTGGAAATGGCTTCGCGTGCGTAAGGGAAGAGGATGTTCGGGCAGGCTACGCCTAAGAGCAGTTGAACGTCTTCTTCAGGGATGTTTTCCAGACGGAAGATGCCGCTTTGGGTCACTTCGTTGAGGAACATGGTACGCTCGGCGTTGAGTTTGGCGGTTACGGTAACGGTTACGTCAACGTTGTAGTAGCCGTCTTCCAGCTTCTCGCTGTTGGTGGAAACGCGCATATCGACTTCAGGCTCGCCTTGTTCCAAGAAGATTTGGGGGGCGTTGGGCACTTCCAAAGACAGGTCTTTGACGAACAGGCGTTCGATGCTGAATACGGGTTGCAATTCTTCGCTCATTTTGTTTTCCTAGTTGGGTTTAAAGTTACGGGTTTAATAAAGAATCCAGCCTGCCTTCGCGGTGCAGGCCGTACAAATCGGTGAAACCGCCGACGTGGGTATCGCCGATGAAAATTTGCGGTATGCTGCGCTGCCCTGAAAGCTGCTGCATTTCGGCAAAGGCTTCGGGGCTGCGGTCGACGCGGATTTCGTTGATTTCGGCGACGCCCAGCGAATGCAGCAGCTTTTTAGCCATAGTGCAGTAGGGGCAGAACGCGCCTGTGTACATCGTAACGGTTTGCATGATTGTTTTCAGAGTTCTAATGGGGTTCACTATATGGGCATATGGTTTATTTTACAATACTTGAAATCGGCTATTTTGCCTGAATCTTTGTTTTCGGGGCGTAAGGGCTGCCTGCCGCCCATGTGCCAAAACGCCGTTTTTAAAGTATGATAAACGGCAATCCGAACCGCTTTTGCCATTTATAGTGGATTAAATTTAAATCAGGACAAGGCGACGAAGCCGCAGACAGTACAGATAGTACGGCAAGGCGAGGTAACGCCGTACTGGTTTAAAGTTAATCCACTATATTTTCCACAAAACCGACGGCAAGCGGATGGTAGATTAAATTTGAGTCAGAACAGCAACACAATCAGCCGATCATTTTTCAGGTTTGGGCAACATCAGTCTGGTTCAAATTTAATCTACTATATTTCTTATTAAAAATCAGGAACTAAAACCATGCTTTCAGGAATCCCTATCCCGAAGGACGCCGTCCGTCCGCCCGAAACCGTGCTCGTCAACATTACGCCGCAGGAAACGCGCGTGGCGGTGTTGGAAGAAAACAATATCTGCGAGCTGCACATCGAACGCAACAGCGGTCACAGTCTGGTCGGCAATATTTATCTGGGCGTGGTGCGCCGCGTGTTGCCCGGCATGCAGAGCGCGTTTATCGACATCGGTTTGGAACGTGCGGCGTTTCTGCACATCGTCGATGTCCTCGAACAACGCCGCAACCCCGACGAAACCCAGCGTATCGAGCATATGCTGTTTGAAGGGCAGTCGGTTTTGGTGCAGGTCATCAAAGACCCGATTAACACCAAAGGCGCGCGCCTTTCCACTCAAATCTCGCTGGCCGGGCGTTTCCTCGTCCACCTTCCGCAGGAAGACCACATCGGTATTTCCCAGCGCATCGAAGACGATGCTGAGCGCAACAGCCTGCGCGAACGCCTGACCAACCTGTTACCAGAAGACGCGTGCCACGGCTACATCATCCGCACCAACGCCGAAAACGCCACCGACGAGCAGCTTCAGTCCGACATCCACTACCTGACCAAAGTGTGGGAACACATTCAAGAACAAGCAAAAACCCAGCCGCCGGAAACCCTGCTTTATCAGGATTTGCCTTTGAGCCTGCGCGTGTTGCGCGATATGTTCAGCCTCGACACGCAAAAAATTCTGGTCGATTCAACCGAAAACCACCGCCGCATGACCCGTTTTGCCGAGCAATACGTCCACGGCGCATTGGGCAGGATAGAGCTGTTTAAAGGCGAACGCCCGCTGTTTGAAACCCACAACGTCGAACAGGAAATCAACCGCGCCCTGCAACCGCGCGTCAACCTCAACTTCGGCAGCTACCTGATTATCGAGTCCACCGAAGCCATGACCACGATAGACGTGAACACCGGCGGCTTCGTCGGCGCGCGCAATTTCGACGAAACCATCTTCCGCACCAACCTTGAAGCCTGCCACACCATTGCCCGCGAATTAAGGCTGCGCAACCTCGGCGGCATCATCATCATCGACTTCATCGACATGGCGCAGGAAGCCCACCGCGAAGCCGTGTTGCAAGAGCTTGCCAAAGCCCTCGCCTTCGACCGTACCCGCGTTACCCTCAACGGCTTCACCAGCTTGGGTTTGGTCGAATTGACCCGCAAACGTTCGCGCGAAAACCTCAGCCAAATCCTCTGCGAACCCTGCCCGTCCTGCCAAGGCAGGGGTCGTCTGAAAACGCCGCAGACCATCTGTTACGAAATCCAGCGCGAAATCGTCCGCGAAGCCCGCCGTTACGACGTGCAGTCCTTCCGCATCCTCGCCGCGCCCAACGTCATCGACCTCTTCCTCGACGAAGAATCGCAATCGCTGGCGATGCTCATCGACTTTATCGGCAAACCGATTTCGTTGGCAGTCGAAACCGCTTACACGCAGGAACAATACGATATTGTGTTGCTGTAAAGACAAAAGGTCGTCTGAAAACGGAATCGGGGTTTTCAGACGACCTTTTGGCAAAATCGGCAAACCATTCAAGTGCAGTATTCCTTTAGAAATAGAAAAAAATGTCCAACATACTAAGCAGAACCCACGCCGAAGGAACCCGATAAAGTACGGAAAAACAACAAAAGGTCGTCTGAAAACCATCCATCCCTTTCAGACGACCTCCCGCTAAACCCTTCCTAATTTTCCCCTGCTATCCTCCCATTAATTAAGGAGAAAACCATGCGCGTATTGCTTGCAGAAGACGACCACATGATTGCCCAAGCCGTAGCCGCCAACCTCAAAGACAGCGGCTATGCCGTCGATTGGGTAAAAAACGGCAGCCAAGTTTCTACCGCCCTTCAGGCGCAGAACTACGACTTGCTGCTGCTCGACCTCGGACTGCCCGGCAAAGACGGGTTGGATGTTCTCACCCAAATCCGACACGAAGGCAGCAAAACCCCCGTCCTCATCGTAACCGCCCGCGACGACCTCCACAGCCGCCTCAACGGACTGGACGGCGGCGCCGACGACTACATCGTCAAACCTTTCGACATGGCGGAGCTGCAAGCCCGTATACGCGCCGTCCTGCGCCGCCACAGCGGCCACAGCCAAACCCTGCTGACCAACGGCACGCTCACCCTCAACCCCGCCACCTACCAAGTCGAAGTACAAGGACAAGACAAACCCGTCCTCCTGAGCAACAAAGAATTTGCCGTCCTCCAAGCCCTGATGATGCGCCCCGGCATTATCCTTTCCCGCAGCGACCTTGAAGACAAAATCTACGGCTGGGGCGAAGAAGTCGAAAGCAACGCCGTCGATTTCCTCATCCACGCCCTACGCAAAAAGCTCGGCAAAGAACACATCCAAAACGTACGCGGCGTAGGCTGGCTGGTCGCAAAAGAGGTCGTCTGAAACCTCAAACCGCGTATCCGCCCGCCCATGCCATAATTAATAACAAAACCTAAAACAGCCTCGCCAAACACACTATGCATCACTTTATCCAGACCCTCAAACAATCCCTGCAAGTCCGTATCAGCATCGCCCTGATACTGATGTTCCTGCCCTTGTCCATCATCGCAGGCGCATTCTCCTATTACCAAACCTACCATGAAGCCGAAGAGCTTCAGGACGACCTGTTGCGCCAAACCGCCGCCTACATCAACCCCAAAACCACCGACTACACACAAATAGGCAGCGAAAACCACATCCTCATCCAAACCTTCGGACAAGAAGACACCGTCCCCCTGTCCAACACACTCGGCGAAGGATTCCACACCATCAAAGGCGGCGTTGATGACGACGACGATGATGACGATGAATACCGCGCCTACATCCACCAAACCCCGCAAGGCAAAATCGCCGTACTCCAAGAAACCGAATACCGCGACGACCTCGCAGCCACCGCCGCCTACCAAAGCGTCCTCCCGCTGCTCATCGCCCTGCCCCTCATGATCCTGTTGACCGTATGGATCACCTATCGCGCCATGCGTCCCGTTAAGACCCTTTCCGCCTCCCTCGGACAACGCCGTTCAGACGACCTCTCGCCGCTGGACGGAGAAGGCGTGCCCAGCGAAATACAAGGCTTCGTTACCGCCATCAACCAACTGCTGCAACGAACAGGCGAAAACATCCGCCGCCAGCAACGCTTCATCGCCGATGCCGCCCACGAACTGCGCAGCCCACTGACCGCCCTCTCCCTTCAGGCAGAACGGCTCACCAAACTGCCCCAATCGGACGAAGCCCGCGAACAGACCGGACTCATCCTCCAAAGCATACAGCGCAACCGCCACCTGCTCGAGCAGCTCCTGACCCACGCCCGCGCCCAAGGTTCCGAAACCCAACGCAACCTGACCGACATCAGTCTGCAAGCCCAGTTCCGCCGCGTGCTGCAAGAACTCATGCCCCTTGCCCTCAACAAACAGCAAGACATCGGCGTCGCCGTTGTAAACGACCTGCGCATCCGAGCCGACGACACCGAAATCTACACCCTCATCAAAACCTTCACCGACAACGCCATCCGCTACACCCCCGCAGGCGGCCGCATCGATATAGGTTTCAGCGAGACCCCGACCACCCTCACCATCTGGGTGGAAGACGACGGCCCCGGCATCCCCGCCGCCGAACGCAGCCGCGTAACCGACGCATTCTACCGCATACTCGGCACGGAACAGCAAGGCACCGGACTCGGACTCTCCATCGCCGACGCCATCGCCAAACGCTACGGCGGCAAACTCATCCTCGCCGACAGCCGCAACTTCGCCCACGGCCTGCTGATACAGGCGGAACTCAACAAACAGCTTCTCCGAGCCGACTAAGCAAAACAAAAAGGTCGTCTGAAAACCGAGTTTCAAGGTTTTCAGACGACCTTCTTTCATTCCCCTTCATCACATCATCCGCATCAAATTTATTATATTGGATTAAATTTAAATCAGGACAAGGCGACGAAGCAGCGGACAGTACAGATAGTACGGAACCGATTCACTTGGTGCTTCAGCACCTTAGAGAATCGTTCTCTTTGAGCTAAGGCGAGGCAACGCCGTACTGGTTTAAATTTAATCCACTATAAAACGCGTTTCCAACATCCGCAAACCAGCCGCCCTCACCAAACACGCACGCCGCACCAAACATCAAAAATATCGTCCCCCTTCAAAAATCCGATTTCCATCCGGTT
This sequence comes from Neisseria sp. Marseille-Q2251, assembly GCF_940793045.1. Taxonomy (NCBI): domain Bacteria; kingdom Pseudomonadati; phylum Pseudomonadota; class Betaproteobacteria; order Neisseriales; family Neisseriaceae; genus Neisseria; species Neisseria sp. Marseille-Q2251. Next base: position 1,121 of record NZ_CALNWV010000001.1, on the reverse strand, counting down.
CGGTCATAGAGCTTCAATCCATACCATCCGTCAAAATTATGATTAATATTCTTTTTATAAATTATATTTTGCAAATCATTATCAATTAATATTAGAATACGCACTCTCAAATTAACGTAACCCGTCAAAACCCATCGAGAGGAAGAATATGAAATCCCCCCATTCCCCCGCCTTCCGTTTCAGCATCATGGTGCTGGCACTGTCTTCAGGCTTTGCCCACGCTGAAAATATCAAGCCCGAAGCGACAGCCGAATTAAAAGAAGTCGTCGTTACCGGTACTGCCGTACCGACCCGCGTTACCCGCAACCAGCTTGACCGCGAAACTTCGACCGATTTGAAACAAGTCATGAAAGACCAAATCGGCATGGATGTCGGCGGCGGCAACGGCGTGGCGCAGTTTTACAGCATCCGCGGCGTCGGCGAAGACAAGATTAATTTGGAAGTAGACGGCACCAGCCAATCCACCAAAATTTTCCACCACCAAAGCCGATTCCAGCTTGACCCTGCTTTAGTGAAAAGCATCAACGTCGAAAAAGGCACAGGTGCGGCGAGTGCGGGTTTGGGCGCGGTCGGCGGTACCATCCGCGTAACGACGGTTGATGCGAAAGACCTGCTGACCGACGGCAAACCTTTCGGTTTCAAACTCGGCGCGGGCTTGAGCAGCAATAAAGGCTCAACCGGCAACGCAGCGGTTTACGGCTATCAAAACGGCTTCGATGCCCTGTTTGCAGGCAACTTCCTCAACAACCGCGACTACAAAGACGGCAACGGCAATGTCAACCACGGCAGTCGTCTGAAACAGCACAGCTACCTCGCCAAACTCGGCTACGACTTCAACGACGACCACGGCATCCGCCTGACCTACCGTCAGGAATACCAAAAAGGCAACCGCACCGACAAAGCCGAGTTCCAAAACGTTGACAGCTACGTCGGCGTGGACGGTACTTACCAAAAAGAGCAATCCTACAATCTGGAATACCGCGGCCGCAACGTTGGCTTCCTCGACAAAATCGACGCCAACGTCTTCCAAATCAACACCGACGACACCAAGCCGCCTAAAGGCGCGCCTTCCCCGAAAGCCCATGCCTCCGGCACGGCTCAAGGCGGCGTTCCCATCGGCC